>JAAYKT010000186.1 GCA_012522255.1 Clostridiales bacterium | reverse complement strand
GTAACAGATATGTGCGAACTCAAAGACACTTAGAGCAAAACAGTGACATAGCAAGTGATGACCAGTTGGATCATGCATCTGAAATACAAAATGACCGTGAGGACAGAATTGACAATCTTAGGAATAAAATAGTTAATGATGTCCATGATCCCGGTAACCAAATTACAAACCTTAAAAAACGAATTGAATATTCCGATGGTTATATTGAACATAACAAAGACGATATGGACCCTGAAACTTTGGAAAATGCCAAAGAAAAGCAAAAACATCGCAAAGAACAATTGGAAAACTTGAAGGAATAGAATAATCGCCGGCTATTAACTGCTTGACATGGTCTCAAATAATGCTATACTTAGTAGTGTCAATTGCCAACGGGGGTAGATGGGTTCTGGTGTGCCCTCCGGTCTTCAAAACCGGTATGGGGGGTTGGTAGCTTCCCGGGTGGGTTCGATTCCCACATACTCCCGCCATATTTTTTTTTATTTATATAAAACCCGCGCATCCTCAATTCTTCTTGTTATTTTCTGTTGATCAAAAAAATCAAGAAGTGCCATGGCATACTTTCGACTTGTACCCAATAGATCTCTGAATTCGCCAAGTCCTATACTTTTGTTTTTATTCAAATATGATTTTAGTATTCTTATTGACTCATCATAGGCAACTTTTGAGAATATGATTTCTTGATCTACCTTTATCAAATCCGAACTATCCATCAGGGCATTTAATACCTGATCAACATCTTTACTTTTGATTTTACTTTTCAAATCGTTAAATTTTGGAGGATTGAACAATTGAGTTTCATATTCTTTCATTATTTTGTTTTTGACCTCTGTTTGTTCTTCAGTAAACTTAACTTCAAAATCACTTAATGAAATATTTTTACCTAACAGCTTGATAAATTTTTTACTGTTCAAATATTCAAGTATTAAATCGGTAGCTCTCTGTCTCACATTGTCAAAAACTTTTGATTTTAATTCCTCTTTGGGCATTCCAAATCTTAACGGAAACCTTTTATGATATAAAGCAAGAATAGGCATAATAGCATCCTTCAGAGAATTGAGATAGTCAGTATGTAAATAAAATGTGCTTTCTTTACTGTCAAAAGCAATTACCTTTTTGTTTTCTTCTAAAGAGCCTAATATTTCTTCACATTGGGAAATGGTAATATTGCCTGAGGTCTTAGAGATAGTTTTTATGTCCGGATAAGAAGCGCTTAATTTTAATACATTCTGTTCCACTATATCTTCTATGCTGCCTTGTTCTTTTATCGTCAGCTCTTCAATCACGTCTTCCTTATACCTTTTCCGTTTTGGAGGATTGGGATCCAAAATAGTACCTCCCCCTATGGTAACCATAGGAGAAAAAAATCTTATAATAAAATAATCATCTTTTTGACATGCAATTTCTTCTTCAAGCCTCATTTGTACGAAAGTGTCTTCTCCGGGTTTCAATTCTTCTCTATCTAATAGAACAACTCTTCCAAAAATCTCGGAAGAACCATGATATATTCGCAACCTGTCTCTATTATTTATACTTCTTTGGGAACTATCCAAAAGTTTTAATTTAGCATCAAACATTAAAGAACAGTCCATACTGTTGGGCTGTGCTATTACATCCCCTCTTTTTATATCACTGACCTTTATTCCCGCAATATTTATTGCTACCCTTTGTCCTGCTTCTGCAAAATCCGCCTTGAAATCATGTACTTGTACTGTCCTTACTTTGGATTCAATCTTTTCCGGATATATCATTATTTTTTGCCCTTCTTTTATAATCCCGGAAATCAATGTGCCCGTTACAATGGTGCCAAAGCCCGATATACTGAATACTCTGTCTATTGGCAATCTAAAAGGCTTTTTTGTTTCCTTCCCTAAAACTTCCTCTGTCAATCTGTCAATTTCATCAATTAAACTATCTAAACCATCTTTTGTAGTGGAGGAAACGGGAATGATTTTTGCGGCTTCCAAAAAAGTACCCTTTACATCTTCGGTAATCTGTTCTATAACAATTTCAAGCCATTCTTCTTCCACCATATCTTTTTTTGTCACTGCGATAATCCCTTTTTTTATATGAAGCAATGACAAAATGCTCAGATGTTCTTTTGTTTGCGGCATCACTCCTTCGTCCGCAGCCACTACAAACAAAACCAAATCTATGCCGCCTGCCCCTGCAAGCATATTTTTTATAAATCTTTCATGTCCGGGAACATCAACTATCCCCGCCCTTTTGCCATTGGGCAAATCAAAATAGGTGAAACCCAATTCTATTGATATTCCTCTGTTTTTTTCTTCTTTTAATCTATCCGTATCTTTGCCTGTCAAGGCTTTAATCAGTGTTGTCTTACCATGATCAATATGACCGGCAGTTCCGATAATTATATGCTTCAAAACATAACCCCGCTTTCTGCCTATCTATAATAAAGCAGCTTTTACTGCATCGGCTATTATAGAATAATCCTTTTCCATAATAGTTCTAAGATCCATAAGAACCTTATCCTTAACTGTTCTTGTTACAATCGGAATATCATAGTCCCGCAACCTTTTATTCAACTCGTTGGCAGATATCTTATCACAATCTATAGTAATTACCTTAGTGGGCAGTTTATGCAATGGCATTGCACCGCCGCCGGTCTCAGAAAACTCATCTTCAATTCTCATTTTGCAAGGTAGGTTATTTATTTTTAACATCTTTTCATATAAGTCTTCGGCTTTTTTCTCCAATTTTGATATATCCATTGTAAGCATATTCACTACAGGAATGGCACTTATTGCTTTTTCTTCATCCAAATAAAGCTTAAGTGTGCCTTCTAAAGCCGATAAATTCAGTTTGTCAATTCTGAAGGCTCTTGTAAGGGGGTTTTTTCTCATTCTGTCTATAAATTTCTTTTTCCCGACTATTATACCGGCTTGGGGACCGCCTAACATTTTGTCACCGCTAAATGTCACAACATCCATTCCTGATACAATAGCACTTTGTACTGTAGGTTCATAAGGAATGCCATATTTGCTTAAATCAATAAACACTCCGCTGCCGATATCCTCTATGACAGGAATGTTTTTGACCTTTGCCAAAGAAACTAATTCCTCTGATAAGACTTCTTTTGTAAATCCAAGTATTTTATAATTGCTTGTATGAACCTTCATGAGGGCGCCTGTTTCTTCATTTATTGCATCTTCATAGTCCTTTAAGTGGGTCTTGTTAGTTGTACCCACTTCTATTAGCTTTGCACCGCTTGCCCTCATCACATCAGGAATTCTGAAAGAACCACCTATTTCAATAAGTTGGCCTCTTGAAACAACAACCTCTTTATCCTTTGCCAAAGTACTGAGCGTAAGCATTACGGCAGCGGCATTGTTATTTACAACCATCGCAGATTCGGCCTTTGTCAGCTCCTTTAAAATACCTTCCACATGTTCATAACGCGAGCCTCTTATCCCCTTTTCCATATCCATTTCCAAATACGAATAACCAAAGGCTGTATCTTGTAGGTGTTTTCTTACTTCATCGCTAAGCGGTGATCTTCCCAGATTTGTATGAATAACCACTCCCGTTGCATTTATTACACGCCTCATACTGTATGATAGTTTTTTATTAACCATAACACTAATTCTTCTTAGAATTTCTTCTATATTTATTATTTGCCCCTCCATATCACCCGGTTCCGAAGAAAAAATCATATTTCTGTAGTCGGCAAGGCAATCCCTGATTACCTGTACCACCACATTTCTGGGACATATTGTCATAAGTTCATCCATTTCTTTATATTTAAGCAATTCATCTACAGAAGGTATTTTACTTAGGATGCTTTTCTTATCAAACATAATATCGTCTCCTTAAATCACTTCCAAAGAATAATTTCCTTTCCTTTTCACTTTGCCAACTATACTGCACTCTGTCTTATTTTTATGTTTTAACAAATTAAGCAATTGAACGGATTTATTTTCTTCTACAGAAATCAGAAGACCTCCCGATGTTTGAGGATCAAACAAAACATCCGATATCTCCTGTTTTACATCTCTATTCATAAAAACCCTTTTGCCAACGTAATTTCTATTTTTATAAGCACCGGCCGGTATAATTCCCATTTTAGCCAAATCCATACTTTCCTTAATAATCGGCAAATTATCCGACCATATTTCAAAAGTAACAGAACTGGCATCGGCCATTTCAAGACAATGACCTAAAAAACCAAACCCGGTTATATCCGTACAACTATTTACACCGACTTCGAGCATTACATCGCATGCATCTTTATTAAGATAAGCCATAACAGTTGCCGCTTCATCAATAACATCTCTGCTCAATAAATTCGCCTTTATTGCTGTTGTCAGTATCCCCAAACCCAATGGTTTGGTCAATATCAAAATATCCCCCGGTTTTGCATCCGTGTTAGTTATAATATTATTTGGATTTATAAAACCCATAACAGATAAGCCGTATTTTGGCTCATTGTCTTCTACGGTATGTCCTCCGATTATGATTGCGCCGGCTTCCTTTACTTTGTCCGCACCGCCTTTTAAAATATCTGCCAATATATTTATAGGAAGACAATTAGGGAAACATGCAATGTTCATTGCCGTAACAGGTTTTCCACCCATCGCATATATGTCGCTTAAAGAATTTGCTGCTGCAATCTGTCCAAACATGTAGGGATCATCCACTACAGGGGTAAAAAAATCCATAGTGAGGACTATAGCTTTTTCGTCATCTACTTTATATACCGCTGCGTCATCATAAGTGTCCATACCGACAATCAGATTTTCATCATAGAATTTTGGTAAATGACACAGTACCTGTGCCAAGGTCTCAGGACCAATCTTTGCTGCTCAACCGGAGCTTTCTGTCATTTCTGTTAATCTTTTATCTATTAAAGACATTGCATCACCATCTTTCGTTTATCTATCCCGGGTAGATCTTTTATATATTAAAGTATCAAAATCACTTGACTATGATAAGATCCTTTATCTCAGCAAACCTTTTTTCCCCTATACCGCTGACGCTTCTTATATCTTCTGCCGTTTTAAACAACCCGGTAGAATTCCTATGTTCAACTATTCTTTTTGCAAGTACGGGACCAATACCCGGCAAGGTGCCTATTTCGGCCTCTGTAGCATTATTTATATTTATCTTATCGTTCCCGGTGTTCCTGTCGACAACCCCTATCCTATTGTCGGATTGAATCACAGATTCATTCATAGCATCTCCTTTTTTAGGTATATATATCTTTTCTTCATCCCTCAATTTTTCAGATAAGTTTACTAAATCAAGATCTGCTTCAGGTAAAACACCGCCTACATATTTAATGGCATCATATATTCTTTTTCCTTCTTCTATCCATATAAAACCCGGATTTTTCACTTGTCCGCCTATATGTATTCCAATCAATCTTTCCGTATTTGTATCCATATCTTCATTCTGTTCGGTTTTTTCTCCTTCCGATTCTTCAACTGTCCCTGTTATAAATGCAGATGCTTTGTTAAGGTTCATATAAACAGTTCCACTCAGTGCAATAGCCAAAATTAGGATAATGGATAAAAGTAGTTTTTCTCTTTTAGTGAAAAACAAGTAATTTCACCCCTTTTAAAGTTAATCAGCAATAACACTGTAATAATGTTATAACATTATTCATATTTCTACAATATTTTGATAAAACCTTTTTATATTTATCCAAAAAACATGTTTCTATCACAGATGCCGAATCATCATATAGTCATACCCACCAAATGAATGCCCAACGACACAAAGACTTTTCGCCATCGCTCAGAGCGACGATGTACGAATTGTAACAAAAACAATAAACCTGCATCCAAATGATGCAAGTTTATCATTAATAACACTATTTTTTTATTGCTATATGTATGCTATTACTTCTATTTCAACTAATACATCCATGGGTAATCTTGCAACCTCAACTGTCGACCTGGCAGGCTGATTTTTGGTAAAGTATCCTGCATAGATCTCATTTACTTTTTTAAAACTATTCATGTCTTTGATAAATACTGTACTCTTCAAAACCTTATCCAAACCACTGCCGGCTTTTTCCAAAATAGCCTTAATATTCTCGAGACACTGCGATGCCTGAGCTTCTACCCCTTCAGCAATTTTTGATGTTTTTGGGTCCATGGCCGTTTGTCCGGATACAAAGACCAGATTGCCATACTTTATACCTTGGGAATAAGGTCCAATAGCACCCGGGGCATTAGTTGTGCTGATTACTTCTTTCATTTTATACCTCCTCAATATTTCTCGTTAACTTTTATCTCATCCAAATAATTATATATAGTATATCTGGATACACATAGTATTTTAGCAATATAATCTACCGCACCTTTGACTAAAAAAACGCCTTTGTTATTCAATATTTCAACAATATTAACCTTCTCCTCTTTAGACATATAGGCTACAGGTTTACCGATAGAGTCCAAGGTTTTATCGGTAATATTACTAAGAACATCATAGATATTACTGCCAAAACTTTCTTCCTGACTAATATCGGTTGAATCTTCTTTATTAATATCAACAAAGGAGTCCAATATATTATTTACAATTAAAATTTCAGAAATATCATAATTAATACAAAGAAAACCGATGACCTCACCTTGTTCATCCTTTATATACAATAAAGAAGATTTAAGAACTCTCCCGTCAGATGTTTTTTTCATATAGTTTATTATATTATCATTAAAATTTGCCTTTTTTAAAGCCCCTAAACCATATTCACTTAGAGGGCCGCCGATACTTCTTCCGCTTACATGTCCGTTGGTAATAGCGATTATTGAATTTTGCGGATTCTTTATATCATGAAGAACAGCTTCACAATTTTTACCAAAGGTATTTGCAATTCCTTCGACTACCGGTATAAATGATTTCAATATAGGGTGTATCTTATCCAAGTAAAGTCCTCCAAAACAAAATATTTATAAGTCTATATTTGTTGTATTGGCATCAGCCCAAAGTCTCTCCAAATTATAAAATTCTCTTTCTTCTTTAGAAAACAAATGTATAACAATATCATTATAATCCATAAGAATCCATCTGCCACTGCGATATCCTTCCTTGTGATGTATCTTGTAACCTTCAACAGCCAACAACTCTTCTAAATTCTCCGATAAGGATTGTACATGTGTTGTTGATGTTCCTGTTGCTATAATAAAATAGTCTGCCACGACAGATAACTCTCCGATATCTATAACTTTAATATTTTCGGCTTTTTTATTTATTAAAATTTCAACAGTTTTTTCTTTTTTTTCTTTTAAAGCATTGTGCAAAAATATCCCTCCCGTATTTTTAACCTTTTATATCTAAATTACCTTCTTGATTTATTGTTTCAATTTTTTCTCCGGCACTTTTTTGTATGCCCAATTCTTCTTCTATTTCAAAGCTTAACTCCCTTAGCTTTTGCTCATCGCATAAATAATAAGACTTTTTATCAATATAACGTGCTTCACCGGGTAATGTGTACATTTTGATATTATCTATTTTCAAATCTTTCAGCTTTAATGCATAGAATGCTATTTCTTTTTCTTCCATATTTGTCTTCACATAATTGCTCATATCTTGCAAAATACTGAATGATTTGGGTATAATCTTTGGGCTCGTCATTTTCGTTGCAAACTCCCTGATAAAATCCTGCTGTGCCTTTATTCTACCCAGATCAGCATCTGCATAACCTGAACGATAACGCACAAAATCTACAGAATTCTTCCCATCCAATACCTGCTTTCCCTTTTTTATATTTATAAAAAGATTTTGTGTTGGATCCGAATAAAACATATCTTGAGGAACATAAATCTCTACACCGTCAATTTTATTAATTATTTTTTCCATGCCCTTAAAACTAAGTTCCACATAATAATGTACAGGTATATCAAGCAGTTTGCTCACTGTATCCATGGCAAGAGGAATGCCTTCCTTTCTTGCTACTGCGGAGTTTATTTTGTCATAACCATAATTGGTTATTTCAACCCTTGTATCCCTGGGTATTGACATCATTGCAATTTTACCATCTTCTTTATTATACCTGGCTACAACCATAAAATCGGACCTGGCATCATCAATTCCCAAAAATAATACATTTACAATATTGTGATTTTCTACATCGGGGGGTTTGAGATATGGATTATCTCTAACGATTTCATTGAAAATCTCCCTGCCGCTACTCAACTTGCCAAGGAAATAATAGGCGCTGCCCCCTATAATTATTGTAAATACAATAAAAGATGCTACAAAAACTAAAAAATATTTATTCTTTAAAATTTTCTTCATAATTACACTCCAATCAAGTTAACATAAAAAGTCCATAATATAATTTCTTGCTTTAACGGTATCCGGGTGAAGCACTAATTTTCTTTCTATTATATAAATAATTGTGGCATCAAGTGCAAATAATAACGCTTCATCTATATTTGCATAAGCTAATGCCCTGATCTTCTCCACTTTTTCAAACTTTCTGCCCGGCTCAATAATATCAGCAATAAAAAGAATCTTTTCTATAAGGCTCATATTCTCTCTGCCTGTTGTATGATACCTTATTGACGTTAAAATCTCAATATCTAAGATTCCAAAAATATTTTTACATACATATACGGAAGCCGGTGCATGAATTAGCTCCGGTATTTTATAAGTTAAATCGTCAACAATAAAGCCACAATTTTTAGCATAATGCTTTTGATTTTCTAATTTAATATCCTTAGCGCAATCGTGAACAATTCCTGCAAGTTCGGCTTTTTTTTCATCGTAACCGTATAGATTGGATAGTTTCACAGCTTCCTTGCCGACATTTATAGAATGATTAAGTCTGTTTTGGTTCAAATTCTTTTTCAGATATTCCATTATAGCCATGTATTCTGTCAAAAAACTCACTCCAAATAAAGATTGAACTTTCTAATATAATCCTCTATTGCCTCAGGTAGAAGGTATCTTATGGTTTTACCGTTCTTAATTCTGCCCCTTATATCAGTCGAAGATATAGCAAGAGACGGGACTTCAATTTTAAATATTTCTTTTTTATACTTAGACTTGATTTCATTGAGTTTTTGTTCCATATCTTTTCCATGAAAACCGGGTCTTGTAGCAGCAACAAAAAAACACATCCTAAACAATTCTTCAACATTGTGCCATGTAATAATCTCCAAAATTGCATCGGCCCCGGTAATAAAATAAATTTCGGTGTTCTCGCCGTAAATATTTCTTAACTCCCTAATTGTGTCTACAGTATATGTAATGCCTGCTCTGTCTATTTCTGCTTTGGATACCTCAAAATATGGATTCGTAGTGGTTGCAAGTACTGTCATCAAATATCTGTGATTGGCATCTGATGTCGCCCTGCTCATTTTATGCGGAGGATTACCTGAGGGCATAAATATTACTTTGTCTAAGTAATATTCATCCATTACCGCTACTGCAGTCACTAAATGCCCATAATGTATAGGGTCAAAAGTACCCCCCATAACCGCAAATCTTATCTTGCTTTTACGATTTTCTTTCATAAAACATACCTCATGCTTGTTTTAACAAATCTCTATTAATTATATAATAATATACGTTCCAATTAAAGAAAAATATTGTTATTCCTCTTTTTCTGTTGTTTCTGATGCACTTTGCACTATATACCACTTGCCAATGGTTCTAAAAAGGTTAGCGCTATCCGGTTCTATAGAACCTCTGATTCTATTCCTTATAACCAATGCATTTTCTTTATAAAACATACATAAAAAAGGCAAGTCTTTTCTTATTATTTCCTGTATCAGACGGTAGTCTTCAAACAATTTATCCTTATCATTTTGATTGGCAATTATATCATCAATCAACAGATCAATATCCTCATTTGCATAAGAACCGTAATTATTGACACCTATTGCATCTTTGCTATGCAAGTAGGCAATAAAATCTGTTTTCGTATTCACTCCGGTAAGAATCAAATCAAATTTTTTACTTTTTATAGCTTTTTCGACTTCTTCAAAAGGCGCAATTTCCAAATCAACTACAACACCTATTTCTTCCAGGTTGTGTTTTATATCTTCTGCGGCTTTAATTCTATAATTGTTTTCTATATTAGTAATTAAGGTAAACCTTAAAACCTGTTTTTTATTATCTGCCTCCCTTTCAAAAATTCTTGCATTCTCATTATAAGTAAATCCGGCATTATCAAGCATATACTGAGCTTCCGTTTTGCTGTAATTATATCTTATACCGATGCCGTCATCCAAGCATGAACCGGGCTTTGCAGGGATATCCGTTAACACCGCATGGCCAAGCAAATGCTTATCAGCAATGGCTTTTCTGTTAATGCCGTACATCAAAGCCTGTCTGACTTCTACATCTTTTAATGTTTCGTTATTATGGTTTATGAGAATAAATTCTAAACTGTCCGATATATACTTAATTGTACTTATATCTTTTTGCTCCTTGTATTTCTCCCAATCATAGGATGAAGCATGAAGGATATCTATCGTTCCGGATTGAAAAACCGGATCAAAAGCATGTTTATCATCTATAAAAATCACCTTTATTTTCTCGATAAAAGGAGTTTTACCTTTCCAATAAAACTCATTTGGTTCTAAATCCATATATTTTAATTTTTTATAATCCGTTACCTTATAAGGCCCTGTACCCACAGGTATATAATTTTCTTTTATAGAATATATGTGATTGGGTATTATAGGGAAGCATAGTTGTTCTACTAAATTATAATAGGGTTTTGTAAAGCTTATATTCAAAGTTTCCTCATCAACAATTTTATAGTTTTGTATCCGTAAAAGATTTTTATTATAAATAGAATCACGGCTATTTTTAATCAAATCCATAGTGAACTTAACATCTTTAGATGTCACTTTGTTTCCGTCGCTCCAAAACATATCATTTCTTAATCTGATAATACCTTTACCTGTTTTTTCATCTATTTCGATTTCTTTTGCCAAAACAGGTGTTATTCTTGATTCGATATCATATTCAAACAGTCCGGCAAAAAAAAGGCTTGTTATATCCTGATAAGATTTGTTTTCTATTCTGACAGGATTAAAACTTATAGGCTCAATGCAAGCAATATTAAGTTGACCGCCAACCATCGGCTTTTCGTCTTCTATTTTGATACCCTTTTCCTCTGATATTCGTGATTGCTCACATCCTGATAAAAAAATCAGTAATAAAATGACAACAACAATGATGCGTTTCATATGTAACCCTTCCTATCTGAGTCTGATAAGCCTCGGATTTTCAACCCTTCCCGGTATTCTTCCTCTTTTAGCTATGGGTTTGCCTTCTATTTCTTTTAAGTCCATGGTCATATCTATAGCCGATGCACCGGATATATAGCTGCCAACGCCAAAAGCATCAGCTCCCGCTACGCTTAATTGTTTAATCTTTTCAGGATATAAACCTCCGGACACAAGAATTTTTACAAAGCCATAGCCTTCCATATCAAGTCGAGCCCTTACTTCTTTAACGAGTTCCACGGTTACTCCTCCTCTTTCACTGGGAGTATCCAGCCTGATAGCATAAAGGTTTTCTCCCAAAGCCTCTGCTATCCTTAATGCTTCTTCGGCTTCATCTTTAAAAGTGTCTATAAGTATGGTTCTTTTATGTTCTTTCGGGGATATTTTGTCATAAGTGATAGATACAGGCAAAGTATCTCCGGCAATCAAAAACGATGCGTGAGGAAGGGTACCTGAAGGTTCCATTCCCATTATTTTAGCTGCCAGAATATTGCTGGCGCCACTGGCACCGCCGATAACCGCAGATCTTTCCATTACCGGTGCCACAGCCGGATGCACATGCCGGGAACCGAATATTATAAAGGGTTTATCACCACAGGCTTCCTTACACTTTCTTGCTGCCGTTGCCCATCCGCAAGAACTTGCAAGCACTCCCAATATTACGGTCTCGTATATTCCGAATTCACTGTAAGGCCCGATAATTCTCATTATGGTTTCCTTACTTTCAAATTCTGACGCTTCCGGTAAAGCCCATATTTCTATATCTCTTCCTTTTAATATATTGTGGACTTCTTTTAATCCTACAAATATACCGGGCTTCCTGGGAAATATTTCTGCAGTAACTATCTTATTTTCAATATTCATTTCTTTTAAAATATCCATGGTTCTGACAAAATAAATATCTGTGGTAGTACCCTCTAAAATTTCATTTTCATTTGCAGAAAAAAGCATCCTGTCTTCCGATATTTTTAAATTATTTACATCCGCCAGGCTTTTTATCTCAGGCAATTAATTTCATTCCTTTCCTTTGATTGTTTTGTTCCATAATTCATAAATCTCTTTTCCAACTGATTCCAAAGATTTATTATTATTTATAATAACATCCGCAACCTCTAACTTCTCTGAACTATCATATTGGCTTTTTATTCTGTTCAATGCATCCAAATAAACAAACCTGTCCCTTTCAATTAATCTGTTAAGTTGTGTTTCCTTATCCACATGTATTAACCATATACTGTCACAATATTTGTCCAATCCCATTTCAATAAGTATAGCAGCATCTACCACTATATCCAAAACCCCATTTTTTTTGTATTCTTTTATTTTTTTTGCTACTCTCTTTATTATTTCTGGGTGAGTTATCTTATTTAAAACTTGCAATTCTCCGGGATTTGAAAAGACTATATCCCCTAACTTTTTACGGTTTATTTCTCCGTTTGTGAACAATATGCTATATCCAAAATGCTTAACTATTTCATTATAAGCTTTTTCCCCTTTTTGGACAACTTCTCTCCCTATTAAATCAACATCTATTACCGATGCTCCAAGTTTTTCAAGCAATGATGAAACAGTACTTTTACCGCTGGCTATTCCGCCTGTAAGTCCTATAACCATTGCAAACACCTTCCTTTACATGGTTTCGTACCAACTGTTTCCTATATTTAAATCTACTGCCAAAGGCACTTTTAATGCCAGAGCGCTTTCCATCTTACTTCTTACTAATTTCACGACTTCTGTCACCTCATTTTTATACGCCTCAATAATCAATTCATCATGAACTTGCAAAATGAGTTTTGATTTGAACCCTTTATTTTTTAGTTCTTTATATATATTTACCATAGCTATTTTTATAATATCTGCCGCACTTCCTTGAATTGGTGTATTCATAGCCATTCTTTCGCCAAAATTCCTTTGTATAGCGTTTTTAGATGACAATTCGGGTATGTATCTTATTCTGTTTAAAAGGGTTTTTACATAGCCATTATCTTTGCCACTGCGGGCTATTGCATTCATATATTCTTTAACCTTCGGATATCTTTCGAAATAACTATCTATATATATTCTTGCTTCTTTTCGTGATATTTTTAAATCCCTGGAAAGGCCGAAATCGCTGATTCCATACACTATTCCAAAATTAACTGCCTTAGCTCTATTTCTCATAAGAGGAGTTACCATATCCTTATCAACTCCAAAAACCTCTGCCGCTGTTCTTTGATGTATATCTTCATTATTCTTAAAGGCATCAATCAATCCTTCATCTCCTGATATATGTGCCAAGACTCTTAATTCTATTTGTGAATAATCCGCATCTACCAGTATATAATCCTCGTCCTTTGCCACAAATGCCTTTCTTATTTCCCTGCCGTCTTCAGTTTTGATGGGTATGTTTTGCAGGTTTGGATCAGTACTGCTTAACCTTCCGGTTGCTGCAATAGTTTGGTTTAATTTCGAATGTATTCTCCCTGACTTAGGATTTATAAGACTTATTAACCCATCTATATATGTAGATTTTAGCTTTAATAATTTTCTGTAAAGCTGTATTTTTTCTATAATAGGATGTTTATCAAACAAAGCATCCAACACTTCTGCATCAGTTGAATAACCGGTTTTTGTTTTTTTAATGGGCGGTAATTTAAACTTTTCAAATAAAATGACACTCAACTGTTTAGTAGAGTTTATATTGAACTCTTCTTTAGCCTCAAAGTATATTTCTTCGGTAATTCTATTTATTCTATCCGAAAATTCAATAGATAACTCATTTAACCTATCTATATCTACCTTAAAACCATTATGCTCCATATCAGCCAATACAACTATCAGGGGCATTTCGATGTTATGAAATAAATTATACATGCCTTTTTCTTCAATTTCACTCTCCAAAGGCTTCATCAAGTCCCATACGGCCTTTACAGAACTGCAAAAACTGCTGTGACCAGCTTCTTTATCTTCGTAATCAAAAATATCTCCTCCTAAATATTCTTTATAAATATTCTTAAGCCTATAATTGGCTTTTGAGGGGTTCAGCAAATAGGCTCCAACCAGACTGTCAAATCTGATGGACTCTACATTTATATCTAAATTCCTTAAGGTAATGATATCGGATTTTAGATCGTGCCCGGCTTATTCTATTTGCACATCTTCCATTATTGTTTTAATCATTGGCATAAAATCTTTGCCTACGGGTATTGCAAATTGTTTGTTATTAACAGAAAAGTAAATGAAATCAGATGACGTTTTAAATGCAAAGATTTTCTCTTTTTTAATAATCTTATAAATTTCTTTTAACTCTTCTTCATTTTCTATAAGTTTAAAGCTTATTTCAACTTCCCTTTCGTTTTCCTTAACAGGCAAATCATATAATCTTTTTGTTCTTTCTAAAAGACTTCTGAACCCTAATTTTTGATACAAGTTAATTAACTTTTCATAATCCGGACCATCGTATACATATTTAGAAATTTCAATGTCTATTGGCACATCTTTGTCTATCGTAGCTAAATCTTTGGATATCCTCGCCATTTCCTTATT
>JAAYKT010000185.1 GCA_012522255.1 Clostridiales bacterium | reverse complement strand
GATTTACCTTTAAGGGAAGCGAACTGAATTATACCGGTAAGGGTACGGTACCGGGAGATATACTTAACCAATTTTCTATGGACGAAAGTGGTGAATACTTTAGAATTGCAACAACAAAAGGTGATGTTTGGAGAGAAGATGAAGGAACTTCCAAGAACAATTTGTATGTTTTGGATGAAGATATGAAAATAGCCGGCAGCATAGAAGACATAGCTCCCGGCGAGAAAATATACTCAGTAAGATTTATGGGCGACAGGGCATACATGGTTACCTTTAAAACCGTAGACCCTTTATTTGTAATAGACTTAAAGGATGCAAAAAACCCGAAGATACTTGGTGCATTAAAAATACCCGGATACAGCGATTATATTCATCCCTATGATGAGGATCATATAATAGGCTTTGGCAAAGACACCATAGAAATTGTGAATAAAGACAACAAAGGTAACGAAATAGGAAGATCTGCTTATTATTTGGGGATGAAAATAGCTTTATTTGATGTATCCGACGTAAGCAACCCCATAGAAAAGTTTGTAGAAAAAATAGGGGACAGGGGCACTGAGTCGGAACTTTTGCATAACCACAAGGCACTTTTGTTCTCAAAAGAAAAAAATCTTATGGCATTTCCTGTCACAGTAATGGAAGTAAAAGAAAAGTCAAAGAAGAGTAACGAACTGGCATACGGAGAATTTGCCTTCCAAGGTGCCTATGTTTACAGTATTGACTTACAAAATGGTTTTAAATTAAGGAAAGCTATTAGTCATATAAGTGACGAAGAGTATTTAAAATCAGGTGCCAATTGGTACCGAAGTGGCAGCAACGTAGAAAGAATACTATATGTTGGTGATGATCTATATACAATATCTAAAAACATGGTTAAAGCCCATGATTTGAACAGTATGAAACAAAAAGGAGAGTTGGAAATAAAATTGGATTAACAAAATGATGTTTGTTTTCCTACGCTGAGGTTACAGTTCACGCATTATCTAACTGACTTATATTGCTATGATAAATGTCACTCTGAGGCTTGCCGAAGAGTCTTAAGATCCTTCGCAATGCTCAGGATGACACCAAGACCGTGTGAACAGTAACACGTTGAGCGTTGATTGCAGTATATAAAAGTTCCGTTGATTGCACTTATTGCTTTCGTATAATATAATAAATGTTGTACGAAAGCAATTTTATTTTTTTATAATATCATATATATTTATCAGGAACATACATCATGAATATAGTTTTTATTTATAAAGGAGTCTCTATGAATTTTATAGAAAGTTTTAAATCTGCAATATATAGCGTAAGGGCCAATAAGATGCGTTCTTTCCTAACGATGTCAGGTATTATAATAGGTATCTCATCTGTTATAACCATTGTTTCCATAGGGCAAGGCGGTAAAAAGGCCATAACGGGACAATTTGAAAAAATAGGGATGGATATAATTAATATAAAAGTAAAAACGAGAGATTCGAACGTAGAAAAAAGGGATTTACTAACACTAAATGATGCTAAGTCTATAAAGAACAAGATACCCGAAGTGACTTATGTTATTCCCTACATAGAGGGGTTTTGCTACTTTAAAACTGAAGACCAAAAAAGAGAAGCCGCAGTGGGAGCAGTGACGGAGGACTTTACAAAGCTTATTAATCTGAAAATGTTATCCGGCAGATTTCTCAATAAAAATGACTTGGAAAGTGGAAAGAATGTTATAGTAATAGATGATTTAACGGCTATGAAAATATTTGGACGCATGGATGTGTTGGGTGAAAAGATCAGGATAAGCTCAGGAAATAGAGAAGTAAATACAGTGGTAATAGGTGTATGTGAAAACAACATAGGTGATCTGGCTACAATGTTTGGAGATAATTACCCATCCGTCGGATATTTTCCTTTGACCATAGCCGATAGAGTTTTAGGTTACACGGATTTATATGCTATGACGGTGGCTGTAGATGACATGTCCAAGGCTAAAGAAATATCATCGAGAATAATCAGGCTTTTGGAACAGTCACATAGAAATAGAGATAAATACATTGCAGAAGAAGGTTTTAAAGAAATGGATATGGTAAACAATATTATGAATATATTTACAGGAGTATTGGGCGCCATTGCCGGTATATCGTTATTGGTGGGCGGTATAGGTGTTATGAATATAATGTTGGTTTCGGTGACGGAAGGAACAAGAGAAATAGGCATCAGAAAAGCTTTAGATACGAAAAACAGAGATAAAT
>JAAYKT010000184.1 GCA_012522255.1 Clostridiales bacterium | reverse complement strand
TAGATTGAGCCTGCTTCAAGCCCTACAATTGCTAATCCTAAAACAAAGCCGCTCCAATTGATGTTTTTGTATTCCTGAATAAGGTTGCCACCTTTGTTGAGTGTAAAATATAACACTAGAGACACCACAGCCCCGATTATATATGTAACTGTTAATGATGCAAATGGATCTATTGCAGATGGAGTCTCTTTAGAACAAATATGATAGAAAACATTTGACAGAACAATCAGCGCTATAGGCCAAATCATAGCAAATCCCATAGTATTTAAACACTCCTTATAAACAAAAATCCGACAATCAGAATAGCCTGACTGACGGTAGGTGCTCACCCAATATAATATAATAATTCAGCTGTATGTATAAATCAAGTAATATAAAAACATATTGGCATTGACAATTTTGGCATGTAAAGGTATCATAAAATATGAGAACTCAGTTCATCCATACCGAACTAATATGCTATAATGTGATATAACCGGTATGAGTGCGAGAGGAAGAAATGCAAAGATGGTAAAAAGCGTTGATAAGGCGTTACGTATTGTACAATTATTTATAAATAGCGAATCACTTAGTTTTACTGAAATTTGTCAGCAAGCTGATTTACCAAAGGCTACGGCTTTTAATTTGATAGAAACTCTTGAAGCGCATAAATACTTACATCGTAACCCAACAAACGGCAGGTATGCCCTGGGAAGAACTCTGTTGGAATTAGGCAATCTTTACACTTCGCGACTTCATTTGCGAGATATTGCATACCCCATTATGCAGCGGATGTCTGAACTTACTAATCAAACCAGTCAACTTACCATGCTGAGCGATTTAAATGTAGTATATTTGGAAAAGGTAGACTCTTCAGGCCTAATTCAATTGAATACACGTATTGGGAGCACTTTTCCTGCTCATTGTACGGCAACGGGTAAAATAATGTTAGCCTTCCTTCCTGAGGATGAGCTAAATTCATTGATGCAAAATAGACCTCTTACTAAAATGACGGCCTATACAATTACAGATAAGAATGCTCTAAAAGAAAATCTTGCCGAAGCGAGACGTAATGGTTACTCTGTAGATAGTAGAGAAAGTAACGATCAAATTATGGCGTTTGGTGCTCCTATTCGAGATTCTTCAGGCAAAGTAATTGCCGGCATCAGTTTAACAGGCCTAGCAACATCCTTTATTTCCACGAGTGATAAATCTTTGAATTGTCTACTGGAAGGTGCCGCTAAAATATCCAAAATACTTGGGTATAAGCAAAGATAAAAAAGGGACTTATTAGTAAATTTAATAAAAGCGTTGTGAGAGACGCGATTAAATTTTACTTAAGGCCAGAAACTGAGTTCTGCAATACCGAACTAATTGGAAAACACTGGGGACTATATAGATTTGCAGCCAATAAAGAATAATTGAACCGGGAATGGTTTCTACGTTAAGTTGTCACAATAAGCAGTAATAGCTTAAAAACAAATAAATTTATACAAGGATGAAAGGAAGGATAATATGAAAGTAAATCATGTATTAGTTACTCTACCCTTGACTGACGAACAAAGGACGAAATTGGAGTCTACCGCTCCAAATGCTCAATTTGTTCACTTTCCCGCTATTGACATTAGAGCAACATTTAACCCCGAATTAACAGAAGAGGAAGTGCAAAAGGCTGATGTAATTATAGGTGATGTACCTCCGGGTATGATTAAACAGAGTCCGAAGCTAAAGTTCCTTCAATTGGATAGCGCGGGTGTAAATAGCTATATAGGCGGAGCTCTGCATAAAGAAACCACTTTATGTAATGCAACAGGTTCATACGGACTGGCTATTTCTGAAACAATGCTGGGAATGGCGCTTATGCTGAAGAAAAGGCTTCATCAATACTATAAACAGCAAGAGAAGCACGTTTGGGAGTGCTTAGGTCCGGTATCTGCAATTGATGGTGCCGTTGTACTCTGCGTGGGATTAGGTGATATAGGCGGTGAGTTTGCCAAGAGGTGCAAATTGCTTGGTGCATATACAATAGGTGTACGCAGAGCGCGTGCA
This sequence comes from Clostridiales bacterium, assembly GCA_012522255.1. Classification (GTDB taxonomy): domain Bacteria; phylum Bacillota; class Clostridia; order Lutisporales; family Lutisporaceae; genus JAAYKT01. Next base: position 35 of record JAAYKT010000184.1, on the reverse strand, counting down.
GAAAAGCCCGAATGGTTGGATGAACTCCATATGAT
>JAAYKT010000183.1 GCA_012522255.1 Clostridiales bacterium | reverse complement strand
CATATATTTTCATATTCAACCATAATATAATACCTCCATGAATTATTTTCTGCACTTTTCTATAACTTGTTTAACCGAATCTTTCCACCGTACTTTTGGCTCAACTTCTAACCTATCCACCAGCATCAATATATTCCAGTCATCTTGGGTACACTCAATTTGCGCAACCCAATCCAAAGCACCTGGAATCGTTAAATCAACTCGTCTTCTCACTTTGTTCATTTTGCCAATCCATACAGTGTCAGTAACGTATTGTTCTACAGCATAAAAGGTTCTAAGCGCTTCATCATAATCGCCAAGAATAGGTTCCATGCTTACAGATGTCTTGTATCCATGTTCATATGCAAAAATTAACGCTAACAGTCTTTCTCTTGGCTCAGGTGCGTTAGGCTCCCAAAAAAGGCAATCTGCACGATTAAGACTCCCTATTGTGAACCGGAACATTATCTGGCTTCTAAAGTCTGACAATTCGGTGCATATTTGCTCAATGCAAGACAGGCAAGGCTTTGAAACAATCAACACATGGTTTCCGGCTATCAGCATCCTTGTGAGAGTTTCAATGACATGCTTTATATTGTTCAGCGTAATATCGTGGGTAGTCGGGAACATGATTACCCCGTCTTTTTTTCCCCAGGTTTTCTTTACTGCATTTTCCCTGATAACTTCATTTTTCCATTCATCCGTGGAAGCAATCAGCTTAAACCTCAATGCGTTTGCCCTTGCATAGCAATATAAACAATTATTTTTGCATCCCTTCTGGATATTGTAACTGTGTTCTGACCATTCTTTTGTCCCTGTTCCTGTCCTGTTTTTATCAAAATTACTCAAACCTAAACCTCCTCACTAATTCATTAAATTTACGATTTATGGATTTTCATTATTAAATCCATTTTGTTTATTTCGATAATAATTATCTAATGGACTATGCCTCTTAAACGTCCTTACTGTATAACTACTTGCCAGGTGCATATATCTTCTTACCATTTCTAGGCTTGTATGGCCTAGAATTTGCTGTAATGAGAAGATATCTCCACCATTTATCAAATACCTGGTTGCAAATGTATGCCTCATAAGATGAGGCTTTAATCTTTTAATGCCAGTCTTTTTCTTAAGTCTCTGGAATAACATTTTTATAGCATTTTGAGTGATAGGCTTGCGGTCTTTGTCGATAATTAAACGATTTGATTCCAAATCAGGTAAAATACGACCGCCATTCAGATACTTAACAAGATATCTTTTGGCATATACGCCCATCGGAACAAGACGTTCCTTCTGGCCTTTTCCTTTTACCTTAATTACTCCCTGGGATATGTGAATATTGTCACAATCCAAAGTTATAATTTCATTTTTCCGAAGGCCTGAATCCATCATCAAAGCTATTATTAGTATATTTCTCAGACCTAATGAACATCGTTCATTAAAACATTTGAATACCTTTTCTATTTCTTCGTCCGATAATACTTCGATTATCTTTTTTGTTGCCTTTGGCAGTTTGAATTTTGAATGAAGATTTTCTACATAACCTTCATTTTCAAGCCAACCAATAAAAGCCCTGGTATGCCTTATATATGTTTGTACTGTAGCTTGTGACCTTTTTCCATTTTTCAATGATAAAGAATAGTCATTAAGCTTTCCGGCATCCAACTCTTTTATATTGGTATCTTTTCCTATGTAATCCTGGAAATAACCTAAGTATGTTTTATAATTGTCACGTGTTTTTTCGGTATTCCCTTTGACTTCCTGTTCTATCAAAAATGCCTGTACTGCTTTTTGAATAGTCATATGTAATACCTCTTTTCATTATTTTTTTCAAATTATATTCAATTCTTTCATTAAAGAATTAATATATGAACATACTAATTTGGTCTAATGAATTACTGCAGGATTTTTTATAAACTTTATATGCTCCTACAGCTATCCTGTATTT
>JAAYKT010000182.1 GCA_012522255.1 Clostridiales bacterium | reverse complement strand
TTTTATCTCTTTCCATTCTGTACTCAGTAAAAAAAGTAGAACTCTCCTTTGCCAAACCTTCCTCTTTTTGACTTTCTATTATACTTAAACTTCCCTTACTGTCAGATGGAATAGCATCGTCACTGGCGCTTTCCCAATCCATTGACACATCATCATCAAAATCCAAATCAAAGGTTTTATATCTTGAACTTATAAATGCATTATATGCATAACCCACAACGAACAATATTAAAACAAGAGAACAAATAGTTATTGTTTTCCTGTTTAATTTTAGCTTCATTTAAACCCCTCCCATATTATTTAGTTTCCAACACCATAACCCTATAAGCAGGAATATCCAGTACCGTTTGAACTGCATCGGTAAGCTTTCGCTTTACTTTTACGTCCTTTGCACCTTCTGCAACAACTATAACCCCTTTGATCTCCGGGTTTATTTCTTTTGTTATAACAGCTTTTGAATTACCTCCCTGTTCGCAAACTGTAACGGTCTTGTCATTTGTAACCAATTCGTTGATTGTCCTTATGCCTCCGTCATTATCCTTCTCATTTGTAATCTTGTCATTCTTGGATTTATCTTTATCCATTATTAACTCTTTACTGCTTTTGTATGTAATCATAACTGAGACTTTACCTGCGCTGTCTATTTTGCCCAGTATGTAAGACAATTGTTTTTCCAAATTTTCTTCGTAATCATAAGCCTCATCTGACCGATCATCCATGAATTCTTTAACTTCAACATTGCCTCCCTTACTCTTTAATTGAATATTACTAAAAAAATTAGCCGCAATAACCATAGTTATTCCCAGACCCAGCAAAACCATCAGATTGGTTAATACTTTTTTGTTGTTATAAGCCTCAAACTTTTCTTTAAGCCATTCCGGTATTTTCAATCCAAATCCCCCCCGTTACTTACAGTAAAATCAATTTTTATACTATCCTTACCGATAGGCAAAAGTTTTGTTATTACGTTTTTAACATCCTCCGTATATGTCTTTTCATTGAAATTATATTCCTTTTCGTCCTCATTAATTACTTTTTTACTGTCAAGTATATGGACTTTTTTTACAGACTCCACATCAGTATTGGAGACTTTGTCATTGATAGTGATATGGACTTGCTGTGCCATACCAAACCCGGGAGCAGTTTTGTCATCTGTTTTTATTTGTACACTAATGTTATTTTCATCAACTTTTAATTCCCTTGAAACAGAATTAATAATAATCTTTTTGATGTAATCCTCATAAAGTGTCAATGCCTTTTCTTTTTGGTATGTATTCAGTGCCTCCACATTGCTTTCATATTTATCTGTCTCTAAAAAAGCAGCCGTTTCTATATTTATATCTTCAAAATTTGAATTAATGCTTTTTAAGTTTAACAAAGGCTTAATAATGATTTATATTACTAAAAGGCCTATAATTACTTTTATATATTGCTTGATACTGCTATCGGGCAACAGGATATCGGAGATAAGTAAAAAAAATATTACAACTACTATATTCATTACCCATATTTTTAAAATTTCAATCAATTTTTTCACCTACTTTAACATAAGAGTTGCATTACCGACACCCATAATTATCGTTATAGCTATAAAAACAAAACCCCAACGGATGCCATGCAGCAAAGCAGCACAAAAATCGTATTACTGATATCATTAAGGCTTTGCACCAGGCCGTTATCTATTATCGGTTGAATAAGTGCCGCCCCTAATTTATATGATAAAAATATTATCAGGATTTTTATTATAGGCAATATAGTTATGAATACCAACATTATCAAGCCCACAATGCTGACGCCGTTTTTTAAAAGCATAGTACACCCTATGACCGTATCAAGAGCCTCAGACAAGAAGTCGCCTATGATCGGTATGAAGTTATCTACGGTAAATTTTGCGGTTTTTGCCATCACACCGTCAATGCTTGATGTTGCTATACCTTGTATTGTAATGACCCCCGTAAACACTGTAAGTATGATTCCCAAGGAGGCTATGGCAATAGTTCTGATCAAGTCAGCTAATTTTGAAACCCGGATTTTGTCCGATATATTGCTTATAATCGATAGAATTGACGAGAATATCACCATTGGAATAACTATATTCTTTATAAAAGTCACAATAACAGTCAAAGAGGTAAAAACTATGGGTTGGAGCAAAGATGATGAAGTAATGCCGCCTATTGAAAGAAGCAGAGTTATTAAAACCGGAAGCAGTGATTGCATGGAGGTAACAATAAGGTTTATGGTATCGATACATGTTTTGCTAATAATGCTGAAACTTTGCATAGCCAAAATAATTATCATCATATAACAAATACTATAAGCAATCTTACCCACTGATTCATTTTGAAACCCGCTATGAAGGTTCTGAAATACAGCACAAAAAACCGAAAGAATTACGATTTTACCTAATAATGACATGCTCACCATAAGTTCAGATGCTGCGAATCGGCTGATGCCTTTTAAAAATTCCTTTGTATTAAATATGGTACCTCTGCCAAAAGAAGATTTGATAATGTTCCTGATATTCAATTTCGGCAAAGCATCAGAGCTTTCCAAGCCTATCCTGTCCGCAATACTCTGCATTTCTTCTATCTCTATCAATTCCATCTGTTCATCCAAAAGACCGCCTATACCGTCACAATATACAGCTTTTGTGCTTAAGATTGCTAACAATAAAACAAATAATATTTTCTTCAATTTATTTCATCCTCAAGGCATTATTTTAATAATGATATCGAAAAGAGCCGCATAAATAGGGATTGCCAAAACCATAATCGCTACTTTTCCCGCAAACTCAACTTTGTTTCCTATGGATATTTCTCCGGAATCCTTGCAGATTTGGGCGCCAAATTCCGTAACATATGCTATGGAAATAACCTTAAGAATAATGGAAAAATACATTATATCTATTTCCGCTTTGACAGAATAAAATTTCAGAACAGTCAAAACCAAACTCAGCTTATTAAGTACGGCAATAAAGATTATCAATCCGGTAACGATACTAATTTGTATGGCCAACTCAGGTTTGTATTCTTTTATCACTATTGCAATCACTGATGCAACAATCCCTATGGCAACAATTTGAAAAATATCCATGGAATCACCTATAACTGAAACAATGTCCTGACAGTATCGAATAAACGGCTAATCATACTGATAACCATCATGAGAACAACAACAAGCCCCGTTAAGGTTGTCATCATAGCCATTTCATCCCTGCCGGCTCTTATGAGGACATTGTTTAATACTGCGATTACAATCCCTACTGCAGCTATTTTAAAAATCAAATTAACATCCATTAAATACAAACCTCCTTATATTAAAACTATGAATATTGCTATTCCCAATAAAAAGCCCAGATTTTTATACATTCGTTCATTTCTCCTTTTTTCAAACTCAGCCATCTCCTCAAGTTGTCTCAGCTCCGCATATAACAGATTGAAATGCTTTTTCTGGTCTTCCGTGTCTGACCTGCCGATGACCTTACCAGTACTCCTTATCAGTTCTGTGTCTGCTTTGCTTAAATAAGGTAAATCCAAATGCTTTTTCATGGCGCTATTCCAGGCCTCTTCCATGGAAAAAAATTTTCTTTCCATAATGCCTTTTGATATTTCAGAAAAAAAAGCATCCCATGGGCTTTCACTTTTTAGGCTTATACTTTGCAGAGCATACGGTAAAGGAGTAGAACCAAAAATAATTTCTGTTTCCAGTATCTGCATAGAAAATCTGAATTTTTTTAAAGTTTTTGGCCTTAAGCTATACTTACTCGCCAGTATAACGCCAATCAAACCGCTGGAAACTATAATCAAAAACCCGCCTAAAAGTTTTAAAATCAATTCCCATCCACTCCGTTTAAAAATAATTCATTCTTTTTGTCGTCATATATGCCTTCAACTGTACCCACACCTTGACTTCTGCCTAAAATAATGACCCTTTCGAATAAATTATGATGTATTTTTCGCAGCTCTATTTTTTTATACAGATCTTCCACATCTCTTCCATGCATAGTTGCTATTATCTTGACACCTGCATTTGCAGCATCAAGCAATGCATCGGCATCCTCCGGCCTCCCTATTTCATCTGTTGCGATTATTTCCGGTGACATTGACCTTATCATGATGATAATACCTTTTGCCTTAGGACAGGCATCCAAAACATCCGTTCTGACACCAACATCATTTTTCGGCTCTCCCATAAAACAAGCAGCCAACTCCGACCTTTCGTCTACCAACCCGACTTTTTTACCTCTTATTTTAAGAGCCACAATGCCATTACTCAGCTGTCTGACAATATCCCGGAGAAGCGTTGTTTTACCGCATTGAGGAGGCGATATAATTATTGTGTTGTACATGCAACCTGATTCGTCCAAAAGATACTTCATAACCTTGTCTGCGGCACCCGGGATAGTCCTCGCAACACGATAATTAATAAAACTTATATCCTTTATTGTCCTAATATCATCATCCTTAAAAACCACCTTGCCCGAAACACCGATTCTATGGCCTCCCGGAATAGTAATATAACCGTTTTTGAGTTCTTCATTAACTGAGTATACTGAAAATGATTGAATAATCTCCGTTGCTCTTTTAATATCCGTTTTCGTTATAATATAAGCAAAATTAGGATCCTCAACAAATTGTCCATAATGATCAACATAATAATCCCAACTATCTCCACATACCATAAGCGGTTTTCCTAACCTCAGCCTGATCTCTTCCATTTTGTTTAAAAGATTTTCCTGTACAGACTTGATTATGCCGCCGATATTGGGGGGCATAAAGTCAAGTATTTCATCCGGGAATACTCTTCTGTTCATGTTTGTCCCCTCCTTTAATATATTTTTTACTTAGTAATTATATGACAACCATTCAAAAAAAATAACGGTAATAATACCGTTAAGATATGCACATATTCATTTACAAAAATATAATAAAAAAGTGCAGGTTCTTATATAACCTGAAGATCGGAGTATAAATTTAAAAGTGTTTTATGACAGAAAAAAAACTCCCGAGTAACAATTACCCGAGAGTTTTTAATTCTAATTATTAGTCTTCACAGTCACAATGGCAACATTCATGAATTGACTCAATCACCTCATGACAATTAGGGCATAACACTTCCTGCCCGCTGTCCAGCAAGTCTTCATCTAAATAAACATATTCTTTACAATGAGGGCATTCTACTTCCACATAATCATAATCATCATACTCATCATCATCGTCATATTCTTCGTCATAAATTTCATCTTCCACGCTCGTCAAATCCTCGTCGATTGCCTCCACATATTCGTCAAGATCTTCTTGGTTTTCATTTAACTCATTTATTGCATCAGCAAAGTCTTCCAAAACATCAATAATATTGGCTATAACCTTTCCTTCTTTTGAATCTTCTTCAAGTCCCATGCCTTCCACCAAACCTCTTAGGTATGCAACTCTCTCATAAAGAAATTCCATTTAATTCATCTCCTATCCTTATACTTTTATTATTCCACTAAAGTCTTTCCATATACTCCCCGGTCCTTGTGTCCACCCTGATTCTGTCACCGGTATTTACAAACAACGGCACGGAAATAACCACTCCGGTCTCCAATGTAGCAGGCTTTGTAGCACCTGATGCCGTATCCCCTTTGACCCCGGGCTCCGTATGCGTTACTTCCAGCTCTACAAAGTTCTCCGCCTCTACAGAAAAGGCTTCACCTTTATAAAACTTAATGACAGCAGTATCATTGGGTTTCAGATACATAATAGCCTCTTCCACTTGAGACTTGTTTAGCGGTATCTGTTCGTATGACTCATTATCCATAAAGTAATACAGCTCACCATCATCATACAAATATTGCATTATTTTTCTTTCAATATGCGCTTTTGGGAATTTATCCGATGGGTTAAACGTCCTTTCCACGACAGTCCCGGTAATTATATTCCTTATTTTTGTTCTTACAAAAGCAGCACCCTTCCCCGGCTTTACATGTTGGAAATCCACTATTACATAAATCTGACCTTCCATTTCAAAAGTATAACCTTTTCTAAACTCACTTGCAGACAGCATATATAATTGTCCTCCTTATCACAATTATAATTCTATAAATTCTTTTGTGGATTTGCTTAAAATTATTGGGCCATCCTCACCGACAACGACCAGATCCTCAATACGCACACCGCCAAAATCCGGAATATATATGCCCGGCTCATCCGTCACTACCATATTGACTTCTAACGATGTCTCACCTAACAGTGACAGCCTTGGCTCCTCATGTACCATAAGGCCTACACCGTGACCCAATCCATGACCGAAAAAATCACCGTAACCCGCATCATTTATGATGTCCCGGGCAACCCTGTCAACGTCCTTGCCCAACACTCCCGCTTTGATATGTAATAAAGCTTCAGTCTGTGCTTTAAGAACCACATCATAAATCTCTTTTTGCCTTTCACTGGCCTTACCGACAACAAATGTTCTCGTCATATCTGAACAATATCCATTATATACACAACCATAGTCCAAGGTCAATAAATCCCCGGAATTAATTATTTTATCCGTTGGTGCACCATGAGGCAACGACGATCTGACACCGGATGCAACTATTGAATCAAAGGATAGTTTGGAGGCACCGTTTTTCCTCATAAAAAACTCCATCTCCAAAGCCACATCATTTTCCGTCATTCCGGGCTTTATATAACCCAAAATATGCCCAAAAGCCTTATCAGCTATACTTGCTGCCTTTTCAATACAATCCAGTTCTTCCCGATCTTTTATTATTCTGATGTTGCCTTCGTTTTTATCAAGGGGAATGAATTCTACCCCTTTCAGCTTATCCTTTAGTTTGTTAAAAAAACTAACAGTCATATATGAATCTTCATAAGCCAATTTTGTTATATTATATTTCATTATCATATCGGCAATAAAATCTTCAACAGGGTTTTTATTCTCAAGTATTTCAAAACCTTTGCATTGATCTTTTGCCTGGTTGGTGTATCTGAAATCCGTCACAAACCCCATATCTTCATTGCTTATTATCACATAGCCTGTCGAGCCCGTAAATCCACTTAAATACCTCCTATTCGCTGAGGAATAGATAAATATACCATCAGCACCGAGAGAGTTGAATATACCCCTTATTCTCTCAATTCTTCTATCCAAAAGCTAACCTCCTTATGTAAAACTCTTACTATATATTAACATAACTGAAACAGTATGAACAAGTATATGATACTATATTTTCCAATTTATATGCAGTACCTTAATCCAAAAGCCCGGTGCCCGGTTAACAGGTGAGCTAAGTTTTTCTCTTACATCAGAACTACATGTTCGTTATGGTGTACACCTATATCATCTGCAGGCTTGCACAGTTTGACTCTACTTACCCTTATATCCCTCAAATACGGTATTTTTGAGAACAATTCTACCTGTAGCCGGCACTATAGTTATCTCACAGTATTTTTTGGAAATCTCATCAATAACCGAAACTGTTCCGCCGGCACCGGCAGGTGGACCATTATAACTAAACCCTATCGTCGAATCCTTAAAATTATTATTGATTCTTATGCCGGGATTTAACTGTACGGTTTTAATAACCTTTGTCCCCTGTTTTAGGCTATATGAGTAATTTCCAAGTACAATCCTGAGAGTCAAATCGCCTTCTGTCATAATTGAATATTTAATATC
>JAAYKT010000181.1 GCA_012522255.1 Clostridiales bacterium | reverse complement strand
TCAAAATAGATAAACTATTCTTTGGAGAATAAAACTTTTGTAAGATTAAATTAGACCCATCAATTTGTAAGACTAAATTAGACTGCATAGATATCAGGGGTCTACTTTACTTTTACAATTCAGGAAGATCTGATTAAGAAATTTGCCTTTTTTGCTAATATTGACTATATTCGACTTAAAATATATAATAAATTGATATTAATTATCAGCAACTGCAAGCGGAGGAATAAATGTTAAATAATAATATTTTTTTAGCTTTTTTATTAACGGTCATAGCTGGTTTATCAACGGGAATAGGTGGTTTGTTGGTCTTGATATTCAGACGTACCAGTGCAAAGCTTATTTCGATAGCCCTTGGTTTTTCTGCAGGTGTAATGATTTATGTTTCCTTTGTTGAAATATTAGATGAAGCTAATTCATATTTGGTTAGCAGTCTTGGTTATATGACAGGGCAATGGGCAACAATATTTTCGTTCTTTTTTGGTATAGCAATTATAGCAATAATTGATAAATTAGTACCGGAACCACAAAATCCTCACGAATCTAAAAGAATCGAAGATGCAAAGTACTGTGAAGATTCCGGTAATGGTCTAATGAAAACCGGAATTATGACTGCAGTGGCAATTGCCATACATAACTTCCCTGAGGGCATTGCAACATTCATATCGGGGGTGAACAGCCCTAAAATGGGAATTGCAATAGCATTGGCTATTGCAATTCATAACATACCAGAAGGTATAGCCGTTTCAGTACCGGTTTATTGTGCAACCGGCAGTAGAAAAAAAGCATTTAAAATGTCTTTATTATCCGGATTATCAGAACCTCTTGGAGCCTTAGTAGCCTTTTTGGTTCTTATGCCTTTTATGAATGATGTTATTTTTGGTGTCATATATGCAGCCGTTGCAGGAATTATGGTATTTATATCTTTTGACGAATTACTTCCGTCGGCGAGCGAGTATGGAGAACACCATCTATCAATACTGGGGCTGATAATAGGTATGTTCGTTATGGCAGTAAGTCTTATATTTATTTAGCTTCCTATTATACGAAAACCTTCCGGGAGAGGGTCCTTCGGATCCAACACCAACTGATTAAAGCCTACGATTTGGGCTGTTCCGGATACTTCTGTGATGATGGCTTGAAAATTCCCTTCTTTAGTATCCTTAATAATTCTACCTTCAAACGGTGTATCAATAATACTATAATTAATTAAGGTATCGTCCTTTTCCATTTCTCCTTTATGGTAATGCAAAGCAAGTCTGCCGCCGGTACCTGTTCCGGTGGGTGAGCGGTCTATTTGGCCTTCTGCGAAAATGCAAATATTTTTTGTAATTAATTTATCTTTTTTTCTAACGGGTTTTTCAAATAAAATAGTTCCATATAACCAGTTTATTCCCGAAGTTGGATGATCAAATTTCATCATTGAGTCAATTTTATTTTTTATTTCCATACCTGCATTTACTAATCTTACTGTATTTTCTTTTATTAGAGGGATACCGATTTTTTTTGCATCAAGATAAGCATAAAATGCGCCGCAGTATGCTACATCTATAGGTATCTTACCGATCCCATCAATGTTTACTAAAATATTTTCTTTATAAACAAAACAAGGTACATTTTGAAATCTCACTTTCTCAACTTCACCGTTTATTATATCTGCATAAGCCGTAACTCTGCCTGCAGGGGTATCAATTTTTACCACGTTTTCGCCTTCTTTGGCTGTCATCATTCCTGTATCCAAAACTACTTTTGTCACTCCTATAATACCGTGGCCGCACATGGAACTTAATCCTTCGTTATGTGTAAACAACACCCCAAAGTCTCCATCTTCAGTAACCGCAGGTACCAAAATACATCCATACATACCACTATGGCCTCTTGGTTCCAGCATAATCATTTTTCTAAGGTGATCATAGTTTTTCAGCATATAGTCTCTTTTTTCCAAAATTGTTTTCCCGTGAATTGGAGGTAAGCCTGATGTAATAATACGTAATGGTTCACCTGCCGTGTGAGCATCAATACAATTTATATAATGTTTAAAACTTATCATAAGAATACTCCTTTGCTTTTAATTTATTCTAAGGATATGTCGTTTTATTTTAAACTATTATTTGTACATGGATAAAATATTTAGCGAACATCATTATGTTAAATAACATGCCCAATTAAGTTGCCATTTGGACTTTTACAGTAAAGTAGTATAACCGGACTTTTTACACTTAGATTTTATGTAATAGATACTTTTTAATTAAAATTATATTTGTAACCTATATTATTAATATTGGCTTTTTGATAAATCTTAAAAGCAGTAACTACGTCCTGCACAGCTATTCCTACCGTTTTGAATAATGTTATTTCCTCTTTGAATTCGCGCCCTTTTATAGTGCCTGCAATTACCTGCCCTAACTCTCCGTTTATTTTTTCCTTGTTAATAGACCCGTTTTTTAATGGTATGATAAAATCTCCCGATTCAGCCAATACAGCATCCAAAGAATCAACAAAAATTTTATCAGCCCTTTTTATTACATTATCATCCAATTCCTGCATATGGGGCATAAAAGATCCGACTGCATTTACATGCGCCCCTTTTTTAACTTTATTTCCGTTTAAAACAGGTTTTATAGATGTAGTCACAGTAGTAATTATATCAGCATTAAAAATTGCCTCATCGGACGATGTCACAGGAATTAATACTGTATTGGAATACTTTAATACTGCTTTTGCCTCATTGATAAAAGTTTCTAATTTGTTTAGGTTTCTATTATATATGCGCACTTCTTTGAGTTCTCTTGTTGTGAGCATGGCATCCAATTGTGATAGTGCTTGGCCGCCAATGCCTATCAGGGCACCTATTTCTGCATTGGGGCATGCCATAATGTCTGTTGCAGCACCGGCTGCTGCACCTGTGCGCAACTTGGTGAGATAAGTCCCATCTAATATACAACAGACTTCTCCCGTTGTACTGTCAACAAGTACCATAGTAGCAGGGACGGTGGGTTTTCCTAATGCAGCGTTTTCGGGAAAAACAGAAACTATTTTAATTCCTGCAAAATCCATGGTCTCTACATAACCGGGCATGAATAGAGTCGCCCCTTTATATTTCGATACCTCGATATTGGTTCTAAGAGGTACGACACTTCCCCCCGTTGAGTAGGTTTGGAAAGCCAACTTGCAAGCCTCTATGGCTTCCCTCATTGAAAAAATTTTCTCCATATCGTTTTTATTAAGCAGTAACATCAACAACCCTCCTT
>JAAYKT010000021.1 GCA_012522255.1 Clostridiales bacterium | reverse complement strand
GTATTAGACCTCAGAACTCAGATCTCGGAGCTCAGGAGTTATTTGGGGTATTTCTATGGGTGTTAGAGCTCAGATTTCAGAGGTTAGGATATGGGCTGTCTGCCTCTCGCCTCTTGACTCTGGACTCTGGACTCTTGCTTCTTGCCTCTGGACTATTGCTTCTTGCCTCTGGATTTTAGACTCTGGACTCTTTCTTGCCCCTGGATTCCGGACTCTGGACCCTTGACTCTGGACTCTCTGCCCCTGGATTCTTGCTTTTTTATTGTTGCTTTAAAGTAGGGTGTTGAGGGTCTTCTTGGAGATTGTCAACGGTAGCCAAGCAATTCTTAGAATTCTTCCATTCCTCACTTCTTGATCATGTCAAAAATATTACGTAATTGTGTGACTTTTATCACACTTTTTTCAATAATAATGTGATTATACTTGACTAAATTAAAAATATTAGATATTCTAATGTATATATTATAGTTATAACTATCCTAAAAATGGAACGAGGGAAGTGATTTTATCATGGAAAGATTGGCTATGAAACAACTATTAGACTGGAAAGATGCCAAATATAGAAAACCGCTAATTTTATAAGGCGTTCGGCAAGTAGGCAAGACCTGGTTGTTAAAGGAATTTGCAAGGGTCAACTATAAACATTTGGCATACTTTAACTTTGACGAACATCCGGAATACAAACAGTTTTTTGAAACTACAAAGGATGTAGACAGAATTTTGCAAAACCTTATTATGGCAAGTGGCGAAAATATCGGTATTGAGACACCTGAGGAAACGCTCATAGTCTTTGATGAAATACAGGAATGTCCAAATGCCCTTAATACTTTAAAATATTTTTACGAAAATACACCTTATTATCATGTAGCCTGTGCGGGTTCCCTTTTGGGTATTGCACTTTCCAAACCGTCATCCTTTCCGGTGGGAAAGGTAGACTTTATGGAAATTTTACCTATGACCTTTACAGAGTTTTTAACGGCTAATGGCGATAGCCATCTGGGCGAATATATACATAATATGGATAAAATTGAACCGATACCCGAAGCGTTTTTTAATCCTTTATGTGAAAAACTAAAGATGTATTTTATAACCGGGGGCATGCCGGAATCAGTTCGAGCTTGGACACAGGATCAAGACGTAGAACTTATGCAAAAGGTACTGTCAAATATTTTGGATGCATATGAAAGGGATTTTGCAAAACATCCTGACCCCAAGGACTTTCCAAAAATTTCACTTGTTTGGAAATCCATACCTTCCCAATTAGCCAGAGAAAATAAAAAGTTTATTTACAGAGTTGTCAAAGACGGAGCTAGGGCGAGGGAATATGAAGATGCCTTACAGTGGCTTTGTGACGCGAATCTGATTTATAAGATATACCGGAGCAGCACTCCGGGATTGCCTATATCGGCTTATGATGATTTGTCCGCTTTTAAGGTATATATGGCAGATGTAGGGTTACTGCGAAGACTATCTCTTTTGGCACCTTCAGCTTTTGGAGAAGGCAACAGATTGTTTGTGGAGTTTAAAGGAGCCTTAAGTGAAAACTATACTCTACAAGCGCTGCGGGGTTTATTTGAAGCCATGCCACGCTATTGGGCAATGGACAGCCCAGGATATGAGGTTGAATTTTTGATTCAAAGAGGAAATGATATCTTGCCAGTCGAGGTTAAATCAGAAAGTAATACAGAAAGCCGCAGCTTAAAAAAGTTTAAAGAAAAATATTGTGATAAAGTAAAATTGCGCATACGTTTTTCACTTAATAATCTGCGATTGGATAATGATCTGCTGAATATTCCGTTGTTTATGGCTGACTGTGCGGATAAGATAATAGGTCTGGCGCTAGAAAGATTAGAATGATAGGCTAATAATGTGATTACAACTTGACATCCCATATTTTTATCTTATTTTGACAATTATTTAAAGTCCAAAGGCTTGAACTAAGGGTTGTATGTGCTATAATCAAGTTAATGCCGAATAATCGGCAAATCGGGGGTGAACAAATGATTGATTCATTGTTTAAGGAAAACATATCTGAGATTTTGGAACATATCGAAGATGGAATCCATGTTGTAGACAGCAATGGCAAAATAATATATTATAACAAGTTTGCCGCACAACTGGATAACATCAACCCGGAGGAAGCCATAGGGCGTCATATACTTGAAATATATCCTTCGTTGACACCCCAGACCAGCACAATTCTTAGAGTTATCAGAACCGGCGAATCCATTTTGAACTACGAGCAGTCTTTTCGCAACTACAGAGGCAAGGTAATCACAACAATAAACACCACCATTCCCATAATTGCTAACAAAAAAATTATTGGTGCTGTTGAAATCTCGAAAGATATAACAGAAGTTAAAAAACTGACCCAAAAAGTTGTGGATCTGCAAGCCGAATTGCTATCGGATGAAAGGTTGAAGAAAAGGCGAAAAGAAAGCAGCCAGGCGGTGTATAATTTTGCGGATATAATAGGAACGACGGAAATAATGCTGAAACTTAAAAGAGATGCACTAAGTGTGTCACACTCACCTTCCCCTGTAATGGCTTATGGGGAAACGGGCACCGGCAAGGAGCTTTTAATACATGCCATTCATAACGCAAGTCAAAGAAAAGATAAACCGTTTATTGCCCAAAATTGTGCCGCTATACCGGAAACTTTGCTTGAAGGTATATTATTCGGTACGGTAAAGGGCAGTTTTACCGGAGCGGAAAACCGGCCGGGCTTATTTGAATTGGCTGACGGCGGGACCTTGTTTTTAGACGAAATAAATTCCATGTCACCCAACTTGCAGGCAAAACTCTTGAGGGTTATTCAGGACAATATCGTGAGAAGAGTGGGAGATACAAAAGTAACTTACGTTGATGTGAGGATTATGACTGCAATAAGCACAGACCCACGGGATGCTCTCATGAAAAAAACCATTAGGGACGATTTGTTTTACAGGCTGAGTGTAATATCCTTGCGAATGCCACCTTTAAAGGAAAGACAAGACGATATAAAACAATTGTGTAAATACTTTATAGATAAATATAATAAAATGTTGGACAAAAATATAGAATCAATTTCGGACAGTGCAATGGACTTTTTTATGTCCTATGCTTGGCCCGGCAATGTGAGGGAGCTGGAACATGCAATTGAAGGAGCTATAAATATTGCAGAAGGCGTGGAAATAACCCTCAGATCGCTGCCTTATTATTTACAGGAATTTTATAAAAAAAACAGACAAAGAAAAATTAAGGCAACACTTAAGCCGCTTACTGAAACAGTAAGCAAAGTGGAAAGCATAATGATAGAAAGAGCCCTGAGACAAACTGCCGGAAATATTACAAAAGCGGCGGAAATATTGAAAATACCTCGACAAACACTACAATATAAGATAGGCAAATATAATAAGTGACCAGGGGGAACCGGGGGGACGGTTCTCCTGGTCGCTTTTTTGTATTGTTATCTTATTACTATGCATTTCAGCCTTGTATTGTTATCCCTCATTCCATGCATTTTAACTTACTTTTCTACATTCTGCCATTGGTTTCGTTCATTTGTTTGTACATATTATACTAATCTTTTACCTCATGATTAATTTCATTATTTTACAAAAATACATCACTACTATATAGCCGAAATATTGGCAATAAAAATAAAAATTGCAACTTTATACTTGCCAACATTCACTTTTTTTAATTAAAGCAGGGCATACTTTCGGTTAATAATGTAGTGGAGAGGTTCC
Source organism: Clostridiales bacterium (assembly GCA_012522255.1). GTDB lineage: Bacteria > Bacillota > Clostridia > Lutisporales > Lutisporaceae > JAAYKT01. Next base: position 2,733 of record JAAYKT010000021.1, on the reverse strand, counting down.
ATTCACCCTTTAACTATGGCACAGCTCTTGCATGTTAGTATTAATTAGTAAAATGAAATAATCGGAAACAAATCATTCAAAACAATAAAACATTTATTAAATAAAAAGGGAGGATGCGTATGTTAAAAGGATGCAAATACGGAACGCATAGAGTAATCGAGCCGAAGGGGGTTTTGCCACAACCGGCGAAGAAAGTCGATAACAATATGGATATACTCTATGACAATGAAATTTTAATCGATGTACAAACCTTAAATGTGGACTCGGCAAGTTTCACCCAGATTAAAAACCAGGCGGAAGGCGATGAGAAAAAGATTGCCGAAATAATGAAAGGCATAGTAGCAGATAAAGGAAAACACCAGAACCCGGTAACAGGTTCCGGTGGTATGCTTATAGGAACCGTCGAAAAGATAGGCTCAGCTTTGGAAGGCAAAATCGATCTAAAAGCCGGCGACAAAATTGCAACATTGGTTTCTCTGTCACTAACACCTTTACGTATTGATGAAATTGTTGAAATAAGAAAAGACATAGATCAAGTTGATATAAAAGGAAAAGCTATTTTATTTGAAAGCGGCATATATGCAAAAATACCCACAGACATGCCGGAAAATCTGGTACTGTCGGCGTTGGATGTAGCCGGTGCGCCTGCACAAGTTGCACGTCTCGTAAAACCCGGCGATACTGTGGTAATTATCGGTGCAGGAGGCAAATCAGGAATGCTTCGTTGTTACGAAGCGAAAAGGCGAGCGGGGGTTACAGGCAAGGTTATAGGAATAACCCACAGCCAAAGGAGCACCGACAGGTTAAAAGGATTGGGATTTGCCGATGCAGTGTTCCCGGCTAATGCTCAGATGCCTGTTAATACAATGAATAAAGTAGCGGAATTGACAAACGGTGAAATGGCAGACATAACAATAAATAATGTTAATGTGCCAGATACGGAAATGACCAGTATACTATGTACCAAAACCACCGGAACGGTATATTTCTTCAGCATGGCTACAAGCTTTACAAAAGCTGCATTAGGAGCAGAAGGAGTAGGCAGCGATGTGAATATGATTATAGGAAACGGATACACAAAAGGCCATGCAGAAATCACACTGCAACTATTCAGAGAATCTGAAAAACTGCGCGAAATTTTCACAGAATTATATGCATAAAAAGGTGGCTTGGTGCTGTTATCGTGGGGCGCGAAGGGTCTTGATCCAAAAGGAACACCCCGGAAAACCCCTGAGTTCTGAGTTCTGACACCTAACCCCTAACACCTAAAAGCTAATACCTAATAGCTAAGGGCTATATAAAAATTAAAGGAGGTCAAATCATGAGACATTATAACGACATTGATATATGGAAAGACGTCACACCGGAACAATGGAAAGATTGGAAATGGCAAGTGACAAACAGAATAACAACTGTAGACCAACTTAAAAAAGTAATAAAAATAACTCCCGAGGAAGAAGAAGGCATTCACGAATGTCTAAAGACCCTCAGAATGGCAATAACACCTTACTACGCATCACTGATGGACCCTGAGGACAAAAACTGCTCTGTCAGAAAACAGGCTGTCCCCACAAGCTTTGAACTCCATCGGGCTGAAGCAGACCTATTGGATCCTCTGGCTGAGGACGAAGACTCGCCCACTCCGGGGCTGACTCATAGATATCCCGACAGAGTGTTATTTTTAATAACGGACCAATGTGCTATGTATTGTAGGCACTGCACTCGCAGGAGATTTGCGGGGCAGCAGGATAAAGCCGTTCCCATGGACAAAATAGAAAAATCCATAGAATATATAAGAAACACTCCCCAGGTAAGAGACGTCCTTTTATCAGGCGGAGACTGTCTATTGGTAAAGGATGATGTGCTCGAATACATCATAAAAGAATTAAGGGCAATACCTCACGTTGAGATCGTGAGACTTGGTTCGAGGGCACCTGTAGTTATGCCTCAAAGAATCACACCGGAACTCGTCAATATGTTAAAAAAGTACCATCCCATCTGGCTTAATACACATTTTAATCATCCCAAAGAAATTACTCCTGAATCAAAAGAAGCATGTGAAAGACTTGCAGATGCGGGTATACCTCTCGGTAACCAATCCGTGCTATTAAGAGGTGTAAACGATTGCGTTCATATAATGAGAGATTTGGTACATGAACTGGTGAAAATAAGGGTTAGACCATATTATGTCTACCAATGCGACCTATCCTTCGGGATAGAACATTTCAGGACTACGGTATCAAAAGGTATAGAAATTATAGAAGGGCTGAGAGGGCACACCTCCGGATTCTGTGTACCCGTTTTTGTGGTTGATGCACCCGGCGGCGGTGGAAAAACTCCGGTAGGGCCCCAATACGTGATTTCACAGAACAAGACAAAAGTTATACTGAGAAACTTCGAAGGGGTAATCACAACTTATACAGAACCTGAATATATTGAAGAACCCTGTAATTGCCCGGTATGCAGAAAAGAAAGAGAAGATAAACTGAGCGGCGTGGCGGGGCTGCTGGAAGGCAATGCGATGAACCTGGAGCCAACGGAAATGCTCAGAAAAGATAGGGCAAAAGCAAGAAAAAAATAGCAACCAGGGGCAACCAGGGGGACGTCAGACTGTGTGGTAATTCATCAAATGCATAAAATAAACTTTAAAAATATGTAAGAAATGTTAAAATCAAAAAGGAATTTAGGCTATCGATGTCGAATATAGCTATAAGAAAGTAATTAGAACAAAGG
>JAAYKT010000180.1 GCA_012522255.1 Clostridiales bacterium | reverse complement strand
GTTCAGGCATTGCTGTACAGAGGTATGAGCACAAAAGTATATATGTATATATCAACTATCGGGGGATTTCTTGCATATTCAATATTTATCGGTTATTTCCCTGACTTTAGCAAAGGTGTCGTGGACGGAAAGCGGGAAATTGCACAGAAACAGCCGAGATTTATGGAGATCCTTTTTGAGTATATAATGGTGCCGATAGCACTGGCTTTAACCGTAGTTCTTCTTTTGTGGTCAGGGAAAACCATTGTGACAGGCGCTGAAGTTTCATTTATGAGACTTTCATCAATTGCCACGGCCTATGCTATGGTAGGAATCTGGCTCCATATAATGGTTACTCATAGTAAGGCGGGAACTGCAGGGTTTTACCGCAAGGTATATCCTTTTACCGCTCTTATCATATTGGCATTCGAGGCAAGGGCGCTTTTGATCCAGTTAAACATATGGGGGCTTAAAACAACCGAATACGTTTTTATTATAATATGGATTATTAATGTTATTGCAGCCCTGTTGCTGATAAAAAAGAATGATAAAAACCATGAAGGAATTGTCTTTGTTACATCTCTAATTGCTATTTTGGCAGTTATGCCGGTGATAGGATACTATGCTTTGCCGGCGACTACGCAAGCCAACCGGCTGGAGAAAATTCTAACTAAAGAAGGCATATTAAAGGATGGCATGCTAAAACCCGCGGCAGCGGAACCTGATAGGGCTACGAAAGAGCAGATTACAGATGGGGTTAACTTTTTATCCAATGCCCGGGATTCAAAATTGCCTGGCTGGTTTGATGAGAATTTGGGGGATAGCACGGTTTTTAAAGAAAAACTCGGATTTGAAATGACTTGGCCGGAAAATGATTTTGGAACAGGGATGTATTTGGGAACGTATCTTACTTTGCCACCGGGAGCAGTTGATGTAAGCGGGTATAGGTGGGCAGTTCACATGCAAGAGAGAAAAGATACAATACCGGTAACGATAAATGGCGACAAAGGGAAGTACCAGATTTATTGGGAGAGATCTACTGCAGATGGGATACCAATTTTCAAGATAGAATTAAACAATAAAATCATATTAGATGAAAACATGAAAGATTATTTGGATATAATCACCTCGAAATACCCACCGGGAGAGAGCAGGCAGAGAGAAAGTACCCTCGAAGAAATGAGTCTTAAGCTCGAAAGCTCCGATATAACAGTAATGTTGGTATTCAATAATATTGACATCAGTGTGGATGTAGAAAGAGGCAGAACAAATTATTGGTTGGATTTGAAGGCTATTTATTTTAACGAAAAATAATAGTGGGATAAATGGGACAGAGGACAAGTACCTTGTCCCATTTCACTTAATTCATCCTATTTCGGATTATACATTCCCATGCTTTGCATATAATTAAAAATCTTTTCGCCATGTTCCTGCTCTTCTTTTTGGATATGGTTCAAAGCCTTGCGGATATTTGTGTCCCTGAATTCAAATATCGCAGTATCATATGTTCCGGAAACATATTTTTCAGTGGATAAAAGGTCTGTGCACAGATCCGCATCAGGTTGGTTAGTCATTCCTGTTTGCCCGGCTGTATTACTCTGCTGCCCTTGCATACTGCTGCTTTGCCCGGATTGCTGCTGACTTTGCTGTGCCATATTAGGGACCTGGCCGTTCAGTATCTGGTTTATGGTATTAAGATGCTGTTGTTCCTGTTGTGACAACTGTTGGCAGAGCTGCTTCAATTGTAGGTCACTTGCTTGCTGTGAATAGTTGTTGTACTTTTTTACGCATATTTCTTCCTGCACCTTTTGATCTTCCAATAAGTATCTTTCTTTTTGAGTCAAATGTGACATGTAAACACCTCCTGCATATAGCATTTACGCAGGCGGAAATAATATTCGTTTTTTCCACGTTGTTATCACCAATAGGTGTCTTTCTAAAAGAATTGAAAAATCTCCAAAAAATGAGAACTAAATTAAGTTATTGACGTCTATATGTATAAGATGAAATAAAAGTATAAGAGGAGATGTATTTATGAGCAGAAAAGTTATCAGTTTATGTATAGCAGTAGTCCTTTTGTTAAGCAGTGGTGCAGTTTTTGCATCTGATACCTATATCAATACTCAGATACCTAATTACAAGGTGAATATTATGACTGCTAAAGAAATAATAAAAGAAGATAGACTCGTTAAACATAATGTTCAAGTTCCGGAAATTCAAGGACTCGCCAATAAGGCTTTTGAAAAGGAACTGAATGGTATTATTATGGCAAAAGCTTTAAAAGATATAGAAGAAGTGGAAAAACAAGCAAAAGAATTTGAAACCATAGCGAAAAAAGAGGGCTGGGATATCAGGCAGTATGAAATATTTATTGATTATGAGGTGAAGACAAATAGGGAGATATTATCCTTCATAGTTAATACCTATATGTATACCGGCGGCGCAAACGGTATCACCAAAGTGGATACATATAATATTGATGTAAAGGGAAGTAAGGATTTGGAGATTAAGGATTTATTTTATAGTGACGACTATAAAGAAATTATCAATAAAGAAATATCCGTACAAATAAAGAAACAAATGGAAAGTGGGGAAGTTGATTATTTTACCGAAGAAATGGGTTTTAAAACTATTTCAGACGATCAAGATTTTTATATAGAAGATAATAATCTGGTAATACTATTTAAAAAATATGATATTGCGCCAGGGTACATGGGTACCCCCGAATTTAAAATACCTTTGGACACCCTAAGTTATATGATAAGAAATAAGTCGCAATCAAAATACCTGCCCTTTACAGGAGTTGTAAAAGAAGTAACTGAAGGTGATGGTAAAATAACAATATATTTGGAAGACAAAGATGGAAAACCGGCTTATTTTATCATTACAAAAGATACCTATATTATTGATGATGCCGAAATAAAAGCAGGATCAACGATAGTTGGCTTCTATGATGCCGAAAAACCCATGATTATGATTTATCCTCCAAGATATAGTGTTGAGGTTGTTGGGTTGGTTAAAGAAGGGGGAAGTATTAAGGTAGATAGGTTTGATATGGATTTGGTAAGCGCCGACAATATGTTGAAGCTGCATATATTCGAGGAAACAGAAATAGTATTAGAAGACGGGAAGCCTTTTGAAGGAGAGTTGACAAATAGAAAATTAGTAGTTATCTATGGACTTTCTACAAAGAGCATTCCGGCTCAGACCACTCCGATAAAAATAATTGTGTTATTTGAAAAGGCAGTACCGCCAATATATAACTTCCCAAGTGTAGAAGATGCGGAAATAATAGTCAACGGTAAAAAGATAGAATCACCAAAGGCATACACAAATGAAAACGGATTCATTATGGTACCCATAAGGCCTGTATGTGAATCATTGGGCGTATCTGTGGAATGGCATAACGATACCCGGAGTGTGACTCTTGGCAATGGTATAACACTTTCAATCGGTGTTGACGGTTATGGTAAAATGAAGGATTCGGTAATAACATTGGGGGCAGCCCCTGAGTTAAGGAATAGCAGATTGTATGTTCCTTTAGACTTTTTCAAATTGGCATTAATTATTGATGATGCAACCATATCAAAGGATCAGATTATCATAAAATAGAAATGGTAAATGGTGGTGGTGCTACTCATATGGTTTAACATGGGATAGCACCTTAATCCTTTTTTGCAATGATTTTATTTTGATTTTTTAAATTACAGTATTCTAAGAATCTGTTTAAGGCGGGTGTGCAATTTATTTGACTGTTCCAAAGTATACTGACCGTCCTTTTTGCAATTTT
>JAAYKT010000179.1 GCA_012522255.1 Clostridiales bacterium | reverse complement strand
ACGCAACCTCCTCCCATATGGGAGGAGGTGATAGATGTTAACAAACTATTATTTGCAATACTAAACGAGACCCCCCACTTTGTAAAACTTAATGCAACTGCCCATGTGACCACTGGTTGCGTTTAACTTGTCAATTGAGTTGAAAATAAATAATAATAATATTGAGGTTTATTATATTGACATTGCATTTCCATTGTGATAAAAATACATTGTTATATGTAGATTGTTGCATTAAATTATTCTAATTTGATAATGGAGGAAGATAAATGCATGAGGAAATTATCAGATTGGTTGATATTTCGAAGGAATTTGACGGGCAGAAAGTCCTACAGAATATCACTTTATATTTTAACAGGAATGAGTTTTTAACTTTATTAGGGCCCAGTGGTTGTGGTAAAACAACTACTTTAAGGATTATCGGAGGCTTTGAAACTCCCGATACAGGGGATATTCTTTTTGAAGGGAAAAGGATTAATAATCTTCCACCTTATAAAAGGAAGGTAAATACTGTTTTTCAGAAATATGCATTATTTACCCATATGAATGTTTATGAGAATATAGCATTTGGATTAAGAATTAAAAAGAAAGAAGAAAAGTTTATAAAAGAAAAAGTCAGAGAGGTTTTAGGATTAGTCAATCTAACCGGTTATGAGAAGAGAAAAATTGATTCATTAAGCGGCGGTCAACAGCAGCGTATAGCTATTGCAAGGGCTTTGGTTAATGAACCACAGGTTTTACTTCTGGACGAACCTTTAGGTGCCCTTGATTTAAAGCTAAGAAAAGATATGCAGTTGGAGTTGAAAAAGATACAGCAGACATTGGGTATTACTTTTGTGTATGTAACTCATGACCAGGAAGAGGCTCTGACAATGTCAGATACAATAGTTGTTATGAATGAGGGGGTAATACAACAAATAGGTACCCCGGTGGATATTTATAACGAGCCTAAAAATGCTTTTGTGGCTGATTTTATCGGTGAAAGCAATATAATAGATGGAGTAATGGTAAAGGATTTTTACGTAAAGATAAAAGACAAAGGATTTAATTGTGTAGATAAAGGTTTTAAGGATAATGAAAATGTTGATGTGGTGATACGCCCGGAGGATATTAAGTTGGTTCCACATAATGAGGGAATGATAAGGGGTATTGTTGAATCAGTCATTTTTAAGGGTGTTCATTATGAAATGTTTATAAAAGATGACAGCGGGTATAACTGGATGGTTCACAGTACGCTAATGGAGCCTGTGGGCTCGAAGGTAGGTATGAGTGTCATGCCTTCGGATTTTCACATTATGAAGAAGGTGAGGATACAATGAAAAGGTCATGGTTATCCTTTCCTTATTTAATATGGATGATAATATTCACAGTGGTACCACTGGCTCTTGTATTATTTTATAGTGTGGTAGTATTTGAAAACGATACTATGGTTTTTTCTCTCAGCAACTTTAAAAGGGTCTTAGAACCCATTTATTTGACGGTTTTTATACGTTCTTTAAAAATTGCGATAATAAGTACGGTTATATGCCTTATACTTGGGTATCCAATGGCTATGATATTGGCCGGTAAAAATCTTAGCAATAAGAGCCTTTTAGTAGTTCTATTTGTCATACCGATGTGGATGAATTTTTTAGCCAGAACCTATGCATGGATGACTTTATTAGAAAAAAACGGTTTGATTACAACAATTTTTGAGATGATAGGTATAGAGTTGCCGGCACTTTTGTATACAGAAAATACGGTTATTTTAGGAATGGTATATAATTTCCTGCCCTTCATGGTTCTCCCCATCTATTCAGTTTTGGTAAAGATCGACAATGCCATACTTGAAGCAGCCGAAGATTTGGGGGCACCGCCTCTCACTGTTTTCAGCCGTGTAATTTTTCCTTTGAGTTTACCCGGTGTTTCCTCAGGAGTGATTATGGTTTTTATGCCTGCTCTGACTACTTTCGTAATATCCAGGCTCTTAGGCGGTGCACATTTTACACTTATAGGAAATCTAATAGAACAACAGTTTTTGACCACCAGGGATTGGGGATTCGGATCGGCTCTTTCCGTTGTATTAATGCTTATGATCGTTCTTACTATGGGTTTTGCATTAAGATATGAAAAAGAAAACGAGGGGGAGGGCTTATGGTGAAAAATGTATTAAAAAAGATATATACTTATGCGATATTTTTGTTTCTCTATATGCCGATAATCGTTTTAATTGTTTTTTCATTTAACAGTTCCAAATCAAGGGCCCATTGGACGGGTTTTACGTTCAGATGGTATCTGGAAATGTTTAAGGATAGGCAGATAATGACTTCGTTATATTATACCATCATTATAGCTTTAGTTGCTTCCTTTATTGCTACTCTTTTGGGAACTGTTGCGGCTATAGGAATAGTCTACCTCAAAAAATTACCCAAAGCCATAATGATGAATCTGACTTATTTACCGGTTTTAAATCCGGATATAGTAACGGGGATTTCACTTATGCTGCTTTTTATTATGCTGAAGTTTCCCAGGGGTTTTTTTTCCATGCTTTTAGCGCATATAACTTTTAATTTGCCTTATGTGATACTTTCAGTGATGCCGAAAATAAGGCAATTGGATAATCATATATATGATGCGGCTTTGGACTTAGGCGCGACACCGTCTTATGCTTTGACCAGGGTTATACTGCCACAAATTGCACCCGGTATTTTTACCGGATTTTTGTTGGCTATGACTATGTCAATAGATGATTTTGTTATAAGTTTTTTTACAACGGGTCCCGGGGTATCAAATTTGGCTATTACTATTTTTTCTATGGCAAGAAAAGGGGTTAGTCCAAAAATAAATGCTACCCTAAGTTTATTATTTGGATTTGTAATATTGTCATTGTTAATAATTAATAATCGAATGAACAGGGATAATGTTAGAAAGGAGAAAGTAATTTGAAACGTATTGCTATTGTTGCTTTAACTATGATTCTTGTACTTGTTATTGTCTTAACCGGTTGCGGCAATGACAACGGGAAAAGGGTGCTTAAGATTTATAACTGGGGAGACTATATAGATCCGGATGTATTGGATAGTTTTCAAAAAGCATTTGGTGTTAAGGTTATTTATGATGAATTTGCCACCAATGAAGAAATGTATGCAAAAATAAAAGCAGGGGCAAGCGACTATGATATATTGATTCCTTCCGACTATACAATAAAAAGAATGATTGATGAAGACATGCTGTATAGTTTGGATATGGTGAATATACCGAATTACAAGTATATCAATGACCGGTTTAAAAACCTTGCGTATGACCCTGATAATGAGTATTCTGTCCCCTATATGTGGGGTACCGTAGGAATTTTGTATAATAAAACTATGGTAAAGGAAAAGGTGGACAGCTGGAAGATTTTATGGGATCCGAAATACGAAAAACAAATTTTGATGTATGACAGTTTGAGGGATTCTATTGGAATAACCCTTAAGATGTTAGGCTATTCACTGAATACAAAGAATGATAAAGAGCTTGAGGAAGCTAAAGAGGCTCTGATTAAACAAAAACCGTTGGTTTTGGCTTATGTGGGAGATGAAGTAAAGGATAAAATGATAGGTGAAGAAGCGGCACTGGCTGTTGTGTGGTCAGGTGATGCGATTTTTAGTAAAAGAGAAAATTCAAATCTTGAGTACGTTATACCTAAAGAAGGGAGTAATCTGTGGTTTGATTCGATAGTAATACCCAAAACCAGCAAGAATAAAAAAGATGCCGAGCTTTTTATAAATTATCTGTGTGAAACGGAAACAGCATTTAAAAATGCTGATTATATAGGATATTCCACACCTCATTCGGAGGCATTAAAACTGTTACCACGTGAGCTGACAACAGATAAAACAGCTTATCCCGAGGATAGCGATTTATACGGGAGTGAGGTTTTGGAGGATTTGGCTGGATCTTTGGTGAAATATGACAGGATTTGGACGGAGGTAAAGTCAAAATAAACGGTTAAATTTTCTATTTTTTTGAAAAGATGAATTGACGTTTTGAGGTGATATAGTGGAGTATGACAGAAGAAGATGTTAAATGATAGAGCCTTATGGAGAATTAATATCCTTGGGAGAAATAGAGATAAGTATAATAAAAAAATATTGAAAATACTTATGGTCCAAGTTCATGAAAGCCATTAAAGATTTTGAATTGATAAAAGAAGGGGATAGGGTAGCAGGCGCTATATCAGGCGGTAAAGACAGTACTCTTTTGGCTTTGCTTTTTAAGGAGTTGCAGTGCCATGGCAATGTGAAGTTTGATTTAGAATATATCGTTGCGGATCCGGGTTATCATGATGATATAAAGGATTTAATGTTGAAAAATTATGAATATCTTAATATACCGGTAAGGGTGTTTGAGTCCGGCATATTTGATATAGTAGATAATATTGCTAAGGACTATCCTTGTTATATGTGCGCAAAAATGCGAAGGGGTGCTCTTTATTCAAAGGCACAGGAGTTAGAATGCAATAAGTTGGCATTGGGGCATCATTTCGATGATGTCATAGAAACCACAATGTTGAATATTCTTTACACCGGTAGCTTTAAAACTATGCTTCCAAAACTAAGATCAACCAATTTCGAAGACTTGGAACTTATCAGACCTATGTATTATATAGAGGAGAAACATATTATCAGATTTACAAAAAACAGCGGTATAGTACCTTTAAATTGTGCTTGTATGGTTGCTGCTGAAAGAAATGGAAATAAAAGATATGAAATAAAAGACTTGATCGAAGGACTTGAAGGAAAAATAGATAACTTAAAGGTAAATATTTTTAGGGCAACACAAAATGTAAACATTGAAGCAATATTAGGTTGGCAAAAAGAGGGGAAGAAATTTTCTTATTTAGATTTTTATGATGAATGAATCAATAGTTCAGGAAGCAATCTATTCCTTGAAAAAAGTTTGTCAATAATCTAAACTGTTTTGTGAAGGACAAGCCTAAATAACTATAACGGGAGTGATAATATGTCAACATTGGTTGAGTGTGTACCCAATTTCAGTGAGGGAAGGAACAATGAAGTTATTGAAGCAATAGTGGATGAAGTAAGAAAAGTTAAAGGGGTTAAACTTTTAGATTATGCACCTGATGAGGATCATAACAGAACTGTTGTTACTTTGATTGGGGACCCGGATAATGTAAAAGAAGCCACTTTTAATTTAGTAAAAAAGGCAGCAGAACTTATAGATATGTCAGTGCATAAAGGTGGACACCCCAGAATGGGTGCCACTGATGTGGTACCTTTTATACCTATATCTGACATAACTATGGAAGAATGTGTGGAGTTAGCGAAAGAGGTTGGTAAAAGGATAGGAGAAGAATTAAATATACCCGTTTACTTATATGAAGATGCAGCTACAGCAGACTATAGAAAGAATCTTGCAGATGTAAGAAAAGGGCAATATGAGGGATTTTTTGAAAAGATTAAATTGCAGCAATGGAAACCGGATTTCGGCCCGGCTGAAATGAATGTTAAATCGGGTGCAACTGCCGTTTCCGCCCGAGTCCCATTAGTAGCTTATAATGTGAATTTAAATACTAATGACTTAGAAATAGCAAACAAAATAGCCAGAACCGTTAGATTCGCCGGGGGCGGGTTGAGATTTGTAAAGGCTATGGGTGTTATGCTGGAAGAAAGAAATATTGTTCAGGTTTCCATGAATCTTGTTAATTATGAAAAAACAGCTATATACAGAGCTTTTGAAATGGTTAAGATGGAGGCAGCTCGTTATGGTGTATCTGTAGTGGGGAGTGAAGTAATAGGGCTTCTACCTATGAAAGCATTGATAGATTGTGCCGAATACTATCTACAAATAGAGAATTTTAGCATAGATCAGGTATTGGAAAAAAGAATAGTTGATTAGGAAATAGTTTAATATAAAACTATGTTTAACAGTTAAACATTTGTCATAAAACTTAACAAGGAAGAGATATAAATGGAATATGTTGATATCACAACTATCCCGGGAATAGAAATAGGCAATGCCCAAGACATTGATGCTGCTACCGGTTGTACTGTGGTCTTATGCAAAAAGGGCGCTGTAGCCGGTGTAGATGTTAGAGGTGGAGCCCCGGGTACAAGAGAAACGGATTTATTGAATCCTATGAATCTAATAGATAAGGTTCACGGAGTTTTATTGGCAGGCGGAAGTGCTTTTGGACTTGACGCCGCTTCGGGCATCATGGAATACCTTGAAAAAATGGGTGTGGGTTATGATACGGTAGTGGCAAAGGTGCCCATAGTTACAGGTGCCGTATTATTTGATTTGGCAATAGGAAGCAGTCAAATCAGGCCTGATAAAAAGATGGGATACGAAGCGTGCATCTGTGCGACGGAAGGTAGGTTTTCCGAAGGGTCCCAAGGTGCGGGTACCGGTGCATCTGTAGGCAAGATTTTAGGAATGGAAAGTGCTATGAAAGGCGGCCTTGGTTCCTGTTGCATCAAAATGGGTTCTTTGTATGTGGGAGCTGTTGTAGCAGTTAATTCCCTGGGGGATATCTTAGATCCGGAGACTAATAAGATTATTGCCGGGGCCCTTAAAAGTGACGGAAGGACGTTTTTAAATACTGAAGAGTTTATTATAAACAATTTAGGCGGCAGCGAAAAGATACATGTAGAAAATACAACTATCGGAGTTGTAATCACAAACGGGATATTTATTAAGGCGCAGGCCAACAAAATTGCATCTATGGCGCATAATGGGTATGCAAGGACGATTAGGCCCGCACATACAATGCATGATGGTGACACAATTTTTGTACTCTCAACAGGAGAGGAAATGGCGGATGTATCTGCTGTGGGGGTTGCCGCAGCAAGGGTGGTAGAACAGGCAGTAATAAGGGGCGTAATTAAGGCCGGAGGAATTAAAGGGTTAAAGAGTGTAACCGATATAGCTTTGGTTGAAGACTACGGACTGTGAATTTAGCTTTTCAAATAAATGTGCATATCTTAACGGCTATTATTAAATATGATAAGGCCGTTTTTTATTAATAGTCAGAATAGACAGAAGTATAACCTTTTATATAGTGATAATGTCTTTTATTCATCGTTGTAAAGGCTATAAAAAAATGCATATGTCCCTCCCTTACTTTATAGCTTGGGCCGGTTATAAATGAATAATAGTGAATATGGCCCAAAACATCTTCTAAGTAACCTGAAACGTAATGTGTATGACCGTTAAAATCAGGGTTTTTAGAAGTTATTCCGGAAAACTTATGCTTATGCCTATAGGTTTTGCCTGTTTCACCTTCGCAGCTGTGCAAATGTAGTTTATCATACATAAAATCACCCCATGATTAAATGTATGTAAAAATTTAATAAGTGTGAGTAAGTTTTAATATTTTGCTTATATATCGTACTGATATTTCGGCATTTAATTCGGAAATGATATATGATAATAACAACCTATTTTCGTGAATTATCGGTAAATACTGATTCACATTTGTGTTTTATTGTGATATGCGATTAAAAGGTCAACCATTCTGCCATAACTTTTAGTACCGTCTTTTTGATTATTTGATTTTAAATACACATCATTTAAATCATTTGATATTCTTTCAACTGGGCCGTCATATCTTTTCCAAAATAAACTAATATATTCTAAATCCCGTTTCAACCCCTCACTGTAGCAGTTTTTAAGTTCATTATAGATTTTTAGGTCTTCTGTATAAAGAATATTTATTGAATGAGTTAAAGCAAGCAGAAGGCCTGAATATTTGAATTCTATATCCGGATGATAAATACAAGTCAAGTAGGATATAAAGTTTGCCTCATCTTCTCTTGCAAATCCCCTTTGATGGGCCATTTCATGGGTTACTACATGAGGAAGGCTCGGTAACGGTGCTTTGATGTTTATATTTGCTTCTCCGGTAAAAGGAAAGTAAATACCGGTTATGCCTGTATAGCACATTAGTTCAGACAGTATTACAGGCTTTGGGGTGCCATATTTTCCTGATAAAGCTGTATAAGTGCCGGAAACTGCATCAAAGCCCTTGTAGGCATTATTCAACACCCATCTGCTGCCTTTTTGTATGTACATTACACCATTATTATCTTCGTTTACTTCCATACGTAATGAATTTGATTCATTTATTAAATATAAGCATAGTTCTCTTAAATCATATTTTGAGTATTTTGCAACAGTTAAGTTTAAAGATTTGGCTAAAGGGTCTCGATAGTAATT
>JAAYKT010000178.1 GCA_012522255.1 Clostridiales bacterium | reverse complement strand
TTTATATGGAAGAACTTTATTTACGGGTTACAAATATTGTCTTTAATCCTATATTTCCCTTCTATTCTCCAAAGCTTTCATCAAAGTTATCTCATCAGTGTATTCCAAATCGCCGCCCACCGGGACACCGTGGGCTATCCGCGTTGTTTTTACACCCAAGGGTTTTAAAATCTTGGAAATATACATAGCCGTGGCTTCACCTTCAATGTTTGGATTGGTGGCAAGTATTATTTCTGCAACCTTGCCCTCTCTTATTCTGTTCAGTAATTCCCTTATTTTTATGTCATCGGGGCCTATGCTGTCCATTGGGGATATAGCCCCATGAAGCACATGATATACCCCTTTAAATTCCCTGATCCTTTCCATGGCAACAACATCCCGGGGATCCTCTACAACGCATATAATACTTTCATCTCTTTTAGGATCCGAACATACATTACATTTATCTCTATCGGTAATATTGCAGCATATCTTGCAATATTTAATGCTTTTCTTTGCATTTATAATAGCACAGGCCAAATCCTCAGCTTCCTTATCCGAAACATCCAAAAGATGAAATGCAAGTCGCTGAGCCGTTTTGTTCCCTATGCCGGGAAGTTTTGCAAAAGCTTCTATCAATTTGGCTATGGGGGCTGCATAATAGCTCATTAAAATAACCCTCCGGGCAGATTCAACCCGCCTGTTAATTTACTCATTTCCCTTGCTGCCATATCATCTGCCTGCCTGATTGCTTCGTTTACGGCTGCCATTATTAAGTCTTGCAGCATTTCGACATCATCGGGATCAACTGCTTCCGGTTTTATCTCTATTGATTTGATTTCTTTCTTACCTGTAATCACAACAGTGACAGCACCGCCGCCGGCACTTGCCTCCACCGTTCTTTGTTCTATTTCTTCTTGAAGTTTCATCATTTCTTTCTGCATCTTTTGCGCCTGTTTCATCATATTCCCCATGTTTCCCATACCACCGGGAAATCCACCTTTTGCCATTATAAGTCCTCCTTTTTATATCTAAAATATTATTTTCTTTAAAACCGGGCTATTTTTCATAATCATATTTAAAAGCCTTATCTGCCCTATTCCTCTTTTACAACCTCCACAAGGTTTTCGCCAAATATCTCAATTGCTTTTGCTACAACATAGTTTTCATCTGCTATTATATTATTATTTTCAACTTGATTGGTTCCATTTATGATTTCTTCACTCACTTTGTCCGGAATATCAGTTCCCTCTGACTTTATGGCACTGTCACCCTGTGGCCCATCCAAGTCCTCTTTTACCGTACCATCATCATCTTTTGAACAAGCCGTTTCAACATCGTAAGTAAGGCCATCATCATCTGTACCTTTCTTTTCCAAATCTTCCTCGAATACAGGCTTTACTAATATAGATATGCCAAAATACTCTTCTGCCATATCTTCAATTTCTTTTCTTAATTTATTTTCCTCCAAAGCCTCTTTAAAAAAATAGTCAATGTCTTTGAAACAAAGTAAAAGTCTGTGTTCGTCAACCATTATAGGCTTACAAGAAGATAAATAAGTCCTTAGGATCATTTTTTTTCTGAGTCCGAATTCTTTTACGAATTCATCCCATGATTCTGTTATCCTTTCTCCTATTCCTGACAATTCGTTATCCGGGCTTTTACTGTCTATATTTGATTCTTCAGACGGATCTGATGCTGCAATTTTTCCCTCATCTTCCGCGCTTGGCCAAATTACCTCTTCTTGTCCTTCAACCTCATCACTGTCGTCGAGGCTGCTGCTTAGCTCAATAAAAGCATCTCCATCCGTGCCTGTTACCTTTGGATACTTTTCTTCGTCATCACTTACCTGCTCTGTTTTATGTTGAACCTTTGTAACCGATATTTCCCCATTGGCTATAACCTTTTCAAGGGTTGCTATCCGTGCAACCAGGCCTTCATAGCTTATATCTTTACTTAATTTACTCATTTTAATCAATGCAATTTCCAAAAGCAACATAGGTTCCGGTGACCATTTCATTTCCGCTGATAGTTCTGAAAGTATCTTAATGCATCTCAGTATGCTTTCCTTTGTGTAGTCCTTACTTTGTTTTTTAAATAAATCTATTTTTTCTATGGATAAATCAATTACATCTTCTGCCCGGGCTACAATATTAGCCATCAACAGATTTCGATAATGCATTTGCAAGTCACGGGTAAATTGTTGCATATCTTTTCCCTCATCGGAAATTTCAGCCAAAAGTTTCATTATCCTCACAATGTCTTCTTTTAGAATTGCATCCGCTACCTCAAATAAATATCTGTCATTCACTATTCCCAATACGGCAGATACATCATCCACTGTTATATCCTTGTTGCTGTATACCGCACATTGATCCATTATACTGATGGCATCCCTCATGGCTCCATCGGAATTCCTGACAATAAGCTCCAGGGCCTCTTTGTTAATTTTTATTCCTTCTTCCTTTGAAATGAAACTTAATCTGTCAGACATGCACTTTGGGCTTATTCTTTTAAAATCATAACGCTGACATCTTGAAAGTATCGTTGCCGGCAACTTATGAGGTTCTGTTGTAGCCAAAACAAATATTACGTAGGCAGGAGGTTCTTCCAATGTTTTTAAAAGTGCATTAAAAGCTTCATTCGTTAACATATGAACTTCATCAATTATATAGAGCTTATATTTACCTATAGGTGTAAATTTGACTGCCTCCCTCAAATCCCTTATATTGTCAATTCCTCTGTTTGAGGCTGCATCGATTTCAAATACATCAATAGAGTTGCCTTCATCTATAGCCTTGCAGCTTTCACATTCTTCGCAGGGGTTACCATCTTTTAAATTATGGCAGTTTACAGCCTTTGCCAAAATTTTGGCAGCCGTGGTTTTGCCCGTGCCCCTGGTTCCGCAAAACAAGTATGCATGTGAAATTCTGTTTGCCTTTATTTGATTTTTCAATGAGACGGTTATATGTTCCTGGCCGCATATATCATCGAATTTTTTTGGCCGCCACTTCCTGTATAAAGCTACATACATACTGATTCCTCCATAATAAAACACAAACTGCTCAGCTATATTTAAAAATCAATCTTACCAAAATTCTTTCGCAACTCTGAAACAATATTACCATAAAATAAGAATGTTTGCGAGAAAATAATGGTATGTATACGTATATAAAAAGAGGCTTCTTTGTCACAAATAACAAACAAGCCTCATGTTTAAAATTATAATGGCCGTGCACCTTTCTTCGGCAGAACAGTTCCAAGCGTAACCCTGACAGTTAACTCCAACCAGGCACCCCTACGGCACACGAAAGAGTTTACTTACCGCTGCTCCCTTCCAGGCCTGACGGGGTTCATAAATTTTCGTTGCGCAAGACCCAATCATCAACATCACTTATCAGGGGCAGACCTCACAAGCGTCTACCTCGGCAAAGGAATTCAACCCTGCTGTTGCGGGTTGCAGGTTATAGGGCACCGCAAACTCCCCGTCTAGCACGGCCAAGCTTTAATCAACGATTCTTTTAAATTATATATTTGTTCATATCTTATGTCAACGGATACTTTTGCCTCTTAAAATATGGCCCGAGCCGGTTTTAATACACCGAAGCTACCAAATATAAAAGTGAATTAAATGCAATAGACAAATACTTTACAAAGATTGAAATTTCAATCAATAAATATTATTTTCATAGAACTTTGTTTTAATTAAAATCTCATTTATTAAATTTACACTGTTAACAAGCTCATTCTGCAAATTGTTTATCCCCTTCATTTTTATCCGTGTGATAGGGCCTGTAATGCTTACAGCAGCTTGCATAATGCCTTTATGATTTTTTAACGGTTTAGCTATGCAAAATAATCCATACTCGTATTCTTCATTATCATAAGATATTTCATTCTTTAATATTTCTTCTCTTAGTTCTTTAAAATCTTCATAGGAAGTTATCGAATTTATTGTCCTTTTTTCCCAGCTGCTACTGTTGAAATAATCTAAAAGTTCAATATCATTTTTCTGTGCTAAAAAAATCTTTCCTGATGCTGAACAATTCAACGGCGATACCGGGGTTAATCTTGAAGTCAAGACCGATTTCTCTCCATCAAGAGTTAATATGTTTAATACATTTGTTTTGTATAATATATTTAAATTTACCGTTTCACCTATTTTAAAAGCAAGTGGATTTAAAAAACTTTCACATATTTTTATAATTGTCAGATCAGATTTTACATCCTCACCATAAAAAGCAAAAAGCAATCCCAAACTATACTCATTAGTTTCGTTGTCTTTTTTTATATAACCCCAACTTTCTAATGTATGAAGGATTCTATGCAAAGTCGATTTTGCCATGTTTAAATCTTCTTTGATATCTGTAAATGTCACATTTCTATTTCTGAATATATAATCAATGACATTAAAACTTCTATCAAGCATCTCAATCTTCTTTACGCTTTTCCCACTGTCAAAATTTACATCATCATTTTCGAATCTTTCAAACATTATATGACACCCCTTTTATCAGCGCTATATGTACTTTTATATATTTTTTATTAAATTAATTTTACCATTTACCTATTAAATGGACAACACAAACTGTTATACACTTTTTCCTTTGAAATAATCAGCTGCCTAATTTCGACTTATATTTCAGCCTCTTACATAGAAATATTCCTAATGCTACATATACACATACTCACTCTGTTTTAGAAAATTTAATAATGTTAGAATTTAAAAAAGGCCGACGGTTGTTACACCAACGGCCTTTACTACCATTTACTTTAGACAATAATAAACTTGGCAATCAGTGTTATTATTATTAAACAAATAACGGTTCTTTCTAAAAAAATCAAAGCCAAATCAGTGAACTTAATAGGTATATTAGAACCTAAAATCAATGCCCCTACCTGAGACATATAGATTAATTGGTTAATTGATAATGAACCTATTATAAATCTTGTGATTTCGCTTTTAATTGAAGAAGCGGCTATTACTGCAGGTACAAAATTATCTCCGAATCCAGCCAATAAACACCCGGATGCTTCCATGGCTTCAGGAATACCAAGAAGCTTCAACAAAGGTAAAAAGGGGTATCCTAACCATTGAAACAATGGTGTGTATTCGTTAAATGCTAGTGTGACAGTTCCAATAAACAAGACAATCGGCATAGTGTTTATTCCGCATGCAAAAAGTGTATTTAAACCATTCTTTAGAAATCTACTTAATGAATAATTAGCATTTTCCGCCCTGTTAACGGCAAGATTTGTTGCATACTTAAATAAACTAACACCTTCTGGCTTTGTTATATGAACCTCAGGATTGTCCACCATATAATCATCTTTTTTCCATCTTAAGGGTGGTATCCTCGGCATTATCATAGCTGCAATAATTCCTGCTAATAAGGTGGTATAATAAAACGCAAAAAATGTTTGTTCAAGACCCAATTGGTTAAATATTACTAATGTAAATGAAATGCTTACAGCTGAAAATGTGGTAGCAATAATTCCTGCTTCTCTAGCGCTATAGTATCCTTTATCATATTGATCTGATGTTATGAGAACTGCTACAACAGCATCGCCAAGCCAAGATGTGATACAGTCTATAGCTGCTCTTCCAGGTAGTGTGAACAATTTTCTAAAAACTACAGAAAGGTAAGCCCCTATAAAATCCATGAATCCATAGTCTAATAATAAGGTCATAATTGTTCCTGCAAAAAAAATCGTTGTTATAAAGTTTCTAAGAAACTCATTAACAACAAAAGTTCCTGTATTGGCTCCAATAATATACTCCGGACCAAAACCAAAAATTAGCATTAAGACCATAATTGCAGCTAAAACACGTATAATAGTCCAAATCATACTTGGATTAAATAGTGTATCTATAAGTTTGTTTTCAACCATAAAACTTGGTTTCAATGTTTTTCTAATAATTGTACCTATTGCAGACATAATGATAACAGTATAAACAATTGTAGGCATATAAACGGCAATAATATTAGTGACCTTAGAAACGATTATAGCAATTGGTATATTAAATGTGCCCTTAAATGGCACAGGAATCATAAATAAAAACACACCGATTGCAGAAGGTATAAGAAATTTCAATAATTGTTTTAGCGTATATTCTTTTATATCTTTATTATTTTGCAATTCCAAAATACTCCCTCCAGTGCTAATTTAAAATTTTAAATTAAATACCTTTTCTTAAATAATTTTGTAATTCGTTATTTGACATATCTGCAATGCCAATATCCTCCAAGCTATACCCCTCTTCAAAATAATCTTTCTCCAATACCGCTGAAGCAAGGGTTATCATACTGTTAATTATTGGTGTTTTGACCCCATAATTTTTCCCTAACAAGTGTAAAATACGGCAACCAACCGGTATATCCTCAGTTAAGTATCTACTATTAATTGAAGTAGGCCCTGTACCCCAACCTACATAATTAATAGATTCAAAGGGTATTTTAAAGTCAGGTCCCATGTATTTAAGACCTATAATGCTTTCCCTTGAAAAAAATTGTTCTTTTTCATATTTTGTTATTTCCAGACCCATAGCATTAGCAATTTTCAATTGTTCAGTATAAAAAGCATATTGTACCTTAGATATAGATGGGCAAAACGCATGAGAATATATGGAGAAATCCTCTATCTTTTGCCCCAAGATAGTAGTGAAATTTTCTAATACACCTACGCCCATAAGAAGACCCACGGTATGCAATAACGGATTAGTTATGCTTAAACAAGTTCCCAGAATTGTATCACCATCAACTATTCCTTCACCAAGGTTAACTGAATCAAAAGCTCCTATAAAATCAGTGCTTTTTACAAATGCTTCCTGATCGGAATAGGGAAGAGCCGAACCCTTTAAATTAATGGCCCTATAGCCCAACTTGACGCTTGGCATAGTAATGCCGCCCTCAATATCAACTCTCGCATCGAAAGGTGGACCTGCCCATCCTCCAATAATGACATGTTTATTACATTCTGTATCCCGCATCGCTTTTCTAAGTTTTAAAGAACCATAATTATCAGGAATAAAATGAATCACCATATCATCTTCTAATTCAGGTATAAGTTCCTTAAAAAAAACATCATGTGCAGCAGAGGGTGTTGCAATTATGACTATTTCTGCACCTTCTACCGCCTCTTTTATGTTCGTTGTCACCATTTCCATTTTGCCGATTCCGGATCTTTCAAATCCAAATAGGCTTAGTTGTTCACCATGAATTTTAATTCCGTTTTCTTTGACACGAAACAAAGATGTTTCTGCAAATGGTTTAATATCGCAAATCCTGACTTTATTACCTGATAAAGCACAATCCCCCGCAATTGCTTTTCCTATTGCACCTCCTCCCAATACAGCAATTGTTTTTTCCTTTAAATCTGTCATAATAAAAACCTCCCATAACAACTATTTTTGCATACGTGTTACATTTATTTTTAAAGAAACATAACCATCTTTTTGATTCTATCAAATGCTTCTTTTAGTTTTGGTATTCCAACAGACATTGCCAATCTTACATACCCTTCCCCTGAATCACCAAATGCATTCCCGGGCAATGCAAGAACATGGGCATCCTCAAGAAGCCTCCGACAAAATTCTTGGCTTGTGCAACCTGTATTTTTTATGTTTGGAAATAGATACATAGCACCTTTTGGTGCTGAACAAGAGATTTTTGATAATTTGGATAATCTCCCATACGCATAGTCCAATCTTTTTTTTGTTTCCTTAACTATTGGCGGATTAACTGTATCATGTAGTCTTAAGGCATGAAAGGCTGCACGTTGCGATACTGAAGGTGCTGTAAAAACATTGTTTTCATTAATATTTTTCATAACTTGTATAATATTTGATGGTGCTATTACATTTCCTATACGCCATCCGGTCATCGCATACTTTTTAGAAAAGCTATTAATTGTAATGATTCTATCCTTACCTTGGTCAAAGGAAGCCATTGGAACAAAAGTACTGTTAAAACTAAATGTAGTGTATACATCATCCGCAATAATGTAAAAATTATATTTCAACGCAAGATTAAGTATTTCTTTAAGTGTCCTAACTTGGAAACAGGTTCCTGTCGGGTTATTTGGGGCATTAATAATTACCGCTTTGGTTTTCTTCGTTATCAGCTTTTCAAGCCTCTCAGGTGAAACCTCAAAGTCCTCTTCCTCATATGTAGGCAGGCGTATTGGTTTACCACGTGTCAACATGATTTGATATGGATATGGCGTAAAATATGGTTCATGAATTATTACTTCGTCTCCATCTTCCAAAATAGATTCCAATACCAGCCACATTCCGTGGCATCCACTTGTAGTTACCATTATTTCCTCTAACCCTACATCAACATTATATCGATTTTTATAAAACTTAATAATCTCTTCTCTCAGTTCATTATCACCTAAAAAATCAGTATAATGAGTATGACCTGTTAGCGCATCGTTGAAAGCCCTTGTAACAATAGGCTCTGGTGTATTTAAATCAGTATCTCCCAAACTAAGATCAATAACATCATCGTATAGTTTAGAAAGGTCGTTGCTTTCACCCATGGCAGTTGTGTTTAGCATAATATGTCTTTTTGTTGTTAAGATCTTTTTCATTTAAACACCCCCTCTCTTTCCCTTGTAGGAACTTAGTTCCCAAATCAATAGTACCTAATTAGTTTTTCTTTGTCAACACAAATCTTTTTCTTTGTGTTGTTATTCTGTGATAATGTCATGTTAAATTTATTCTGATAGATTTTATTACTATCAAATCTTTTTAAATTTTTTTTCTCGCCAAAAATTAAAACAAAAAAAGTAAATAAGAAATGATTTTATTGATAAGGCTAATGCATTTAATACAAAGAAGGTTTGTCATAGACAAACCTTCTTTGTGATTGCCAAATTTTTATTTTATTGTTATATGCCTTATTTCCCCGCCACGGACATTTCCTTGACGATTACGCTGGGGCTTCCAAAGCAACTGCTTCCTGAGGGAATTCCGAATTTTAAATCGGAGCCCAGGTCCACTATATCCAATAGTATTTTATAGAAGTTCCCCGCAATGGTAATTTGCTCTACCGGCCTTTCTATAAGCCCGTTTTTAATCAAAAAACCCTTGGCACCCAACGAAAAGTCACCGGACACGGTGTTGGCACCTGAATGAAGTCCCTGAACCTCCGTGATGAGCAACCCTTTTCCCAACAGTTTTTTTAATTCGTCTATGTCATTGTTTCCCGGTTTGATATAAAAGTTGGAAGGTGAAGTACCGATGGGAGAAGCATAGGATGCTTTTGATGCATTCCCTGTGGATTCGACACCATCCTTTTTTGCGGTTTTTAAGTTATATAAATAGGTGTTGAGTATTCCCTCCCCAATAACAGCTTTTGTATAAGTCGCAACTCCTTCATCATCAAAAGGAATAGAAGCAAGCCCCTTTTCCATAAGTGGGTCATCAATCAGTGTAACTATATCCGAGGCAATCTTTGTCTTTAGTTTACCCTTTAAAAGGGATAGCTCTTTTTGCACACTATAGGCAGAAAATATTCCGGAGAATGTCTCTAAAATATCTGCCATAACATCATTTTTTACAATAACCCCATATTTCCCCGTTGGCACACTTTGAGCTCCCATATAGGAAAGTGCTTTTGTAACTGCTTCTTCTGCCAGTCTTTTCGTGTCTATTTCATTAAAATCATAAGTTGCCTTAAAAGAATAAGCTGTGTTTACTTTGCCGTCCTCTTCCACAACGGCAGACACCAAGGCATAAACCATATTGGATATGTGGCTTAAATCCAACCCCTTTGAGTTTGATATATATCTTTCTCCTTTACCTGAAGCCACTACGCAATCATCAATGGATTTTACTTTATCACTTTGTTCTTTTGCTTCCTTCTCCAATTTCATGGCCAAGTCTATCTTCTTGCTTGCATCCACTTTTTCCAGCTCTTCATTGTAGCTGTCTACATTTGAATAGGTATTCTTTTCGCCATAAATGATTTCTACATCTTCATCTTCGATTGCCAAAGCATTTTCTTTTGCACTTTTTATCAGCATTTCCAATGCTTCATCATCCAAAATTTCCGTATAGGAGTATCCCATTTTTCCATCAAACAGCCCTCTGAAACTAAGGCCTATATCTGTATTAACACTGTATTGATCTATTTCGCCTTCATAAATCGAAACTCTAAAGCTATCACCGTTAACAAAATATATTTCATAGTCCGTAAAACCTTCTTCTTTTGCCCTTTGAAACAGTATATCTCTAAATTTCTTTATATCCATCCGACAACCCTCCTATTCCCTTCCGCCCACAGTTATTTGTGATACCCTAATCATTGGCTGCCCCACATTCACGGGAACGGCACCGCTGACAGATCCGCACATACCTGCGGACATATCCAATTTCTTTCCGACCATATCTATCTTTAACAACACATCAGAACCTTTTCCGATTAGCGTTGCCCCTCTCACAGGTGTGTCTATTTGACCGTTTCTTACTATATACCCTTCCAAAACTGCAAAATTGAACTCACCGGTCACCGGATTTACAGAGCCGCCGCCCATTTGTTTGGCATATAAACCATAATCCATAGAGGAAATTATAGCATCGTTTTCGTCATCTCCCGCAGCTATATACGTATTGGTCATCCTGGAGGTAGGGGCATATTTATAGGATTGACGTCTGGAATTACCTGTAGGGTGCATCGCCATCCTTCTCCCGTTAAACTTATCCACCATGTAGCCTTTTAAAATACCATTTTCAATTAGAATATTCTTCTCTGTCGGTACTCCTTCATCATCTATGTTGACAGAACCCCAGGCATTGGGTATGGATCCATCGTCAATTGCAGTTACTTTGTCTGATGCAATTTTTTCACCTAATTTATTGGCAAACTCGGAGTTGCCTTTTGCAACGGAAGTGGCTTC
>JAAYKT010000177.1 GCA_012522255.1 Clostridiales bacterium | reverse complement strand
TTCCGAAGGGAGCCTTTCAACTGCATCTACAATCAAGTCCACATACTGATCTTTTTCCAACAGAGTTAGGACGCCTTTTTCATATAATTCAACCATGGGGGTGTCTTTCATAAGATGCAGCAGATGCAGTTTAATACCCTGGGTTCCGGTATTGGCTATGAAATCAACTGTTTTCAGCATATCATCCCGACTTTCTCCGGGCAGTCCCAATATACAGTGGCTGACTATATCAATTCCTGCTTTTTTTAGCCTATCCACAGATTCAATATAAGAATCTAAAGTATATCCGCTGTTAATCAATTTTGTTGTATTTTTGTTAATTGTCTGTAAGCCTAATTCTACCCATAAGTAAGTTTTCTTATTTATTTCCTTCAGAAGTTCAATGATTTCGGGTTGTAAACAGTCCGGTCTTGTGGCGATAGCCATTCCCACCAAGTTTTCTTTATCCATAACAGAATAATACCTCTCCCGTAACACATCCACCGGAGCATAAGTATTGGTATAGGCTTGAAAATAGGCAATGTATTTACCGCTTTTCCACTTTTTCTGCATCATTTTCTTCGCCTCATCAAACTGACGGCTGATGTCGTCAAGTGCGATAGTGAAGTCCCCTGAACCCCTTGGGCTGCAAAATATGCACCCGCCCTTTGTAATACTGCCGTCCCTATTTGGACATGTAAAACCGGCATCCAAAGATATTTTGAACACCTTTTCTCCGAATTTTTTACGCAGGAAATAATTTAGACTATGATACCTCTTACCGTTCCATTCCATTATGCCACTATAACCTTTCATCCATTTCTCCAAAAACCCATAATATTGATTGCTTTAAAACCAAAAGTTTCTAAGCTACCATGCCAATAACAATTAAAGTTCAGCTATTCCGATACCCTTTAGATATTCATAGACACCATCATAAAAACTTGGCAACATTGAAACATCCCTTTCGTCACCAGTTGGAATAAAAATTATAAATCCTTGCCTTGCTCTTGTCAATAAAACCCTATATGCATTTTTTAAGTATAAAATGTTCTCCTCTTTACTAACATTCTGCCACTTGGTCCCTTTAAAATTATAATATTCAAATATATTGCGATTAAATCTCAAGTTTGCATCCCAACATATAATATTCCAATCCCTGTATGTCAAAGTTTTTTTTGTAAATCATCAGCTGCAAACTGATCATTGCTCGTAATTTCACCGAATATGGTAAGACTATCCCTATTTGTGAACTCATTTACACTACTGCTATAATATGCCCTTTTCATATTCCACCTACATATAAATTCATCATTTGACAAATAAACTAACATTTTCGGTTTATTCACTATTTTACCTTTTTATTGATATCTTACTACGTTCATGTCCACCCTTGGCAAGCAACATTTTAAGGGAGTCAGCCTTCGGAGAGGGAATGGATTGCATAATACGTAATAGTTCTTCTGTATTCGCAACATCAGTAAGTCTATTTTTGCCATCAGTTGCAGTCATTTTCAACTATACGATTTTATTGTACAGTTCATTTACCTCTTCTTTAAGTTTGATCTTTAGGTTTCTTTGAATACTTTCCCGGCTCTTTGCTTTCTATTAATACCCAACTACATACATAACAGAAAAATGTAATCCTTTTATTTTTTTTATAAGTGCATATAGTCTTCTCTCTCCGACATAAAAAGAAGCTAGTTAACTTAGCTTCAATAATTGTCCCTTTAATATTTTTATATCTGTATCAATTATTTCCCATATCAGATTTAAGTTTACACCCTCATAATCGTGAACAATACGATTTCTTAATCCCCTCATCTTAAACCAAGGTATTTCATAATGCTCTGAAACATATCCCTTATCAATTTTATTTACCAATTCACCTATTTGGCTTAAATTAAATATACAAGCCTCAATCATCATATTGTTGTTGCTAAACTCGGTGTAAGTTATATCATTGGTATATCCTAATATGGTGTCTATATAGTTAATTATCTTTTGAATAATCTTTTGATTTTTCATATATAACCACACCACCATTTTCTATTTCCTTCATCAGTTGAGAATCTTGTATAATATGTGACCTATCAAAAAGATCTATATCCATTTCTACTGCATTAATAAGTACTTCAATCAACCCAGCAAAATCGAGCCCCTTTAACTTTCCATTTGTATCGATATATAAATCTATGTCACTGCCTTCTACAGCATTACCTTTAGCATAGGAGCCAAATACTATAGCCTTATCCACGGGGTAATCCCTAAGGATAGGAACAATCTTTTCCTTAATTTCCTCAAGCGAAATGATATCGGAAGCCATAACATTTATCCCCTTCACTTTTTATACTGGATACTTGTATTTATATTGTATCATGAAATAAAGATTATTAGAATTATTTTTGTTTATATTAATCTAAAAGTAGGCCACTCTATTAATTGAAAACTGTACCACCTAATAATATAATACCCTTTGAAAGATTACTTTTAAGGGGGGACAAGAGGTGATAAAGTTGGATCAAAAAGCGG
>JAAYKT010000176.1 GCA_012522255.1 Clostridiales bacterium | reverse complement strand
GCAGCAAGCGATTCCAAAACATATGACGGCACAGAACTAATAAATGCTGGCTATTCAATAACATCAGGCAATTTGGCAGATAATCAAACGTTAATTAAAGTGACAGTAACAGGATCCCAATTGTACTCAGGTAGTAGTACAAATAAGGCCAGTGGAGCAGTAATAAAAGATACTGGCAAAAACGATGTAACCGGCAACTATGAAATAACATATATAGCAGGTACACTGGTCATTAATAGCCGTAGCAGTGAAAGATCACCGGCTTCTAAAACAACCCGGGAAGGCATTGACATACTTATAAACGGCAAAACAGAAACAGCGGCTACCGCAACGACCACACAACAAGGCGGTAAAACAATTATAGCCATCGTTGTGGATGATAAAAAAATTGAAGAAAAGCTGGAGCAGGAAGGCAACAACACAATTGTAACCATTCCGGTTACAAGAGGCGCGGATGTTGTCATCGTAACACTGAACGGGCAGACAGTAAAAAATATGGAGAGTAAAGATGCCGTCCTTGAAATTAAAACTGGACAAGTTACCTACACCCTTCCGGCATCTCAGATAAATATAGATGATGTTTCGGAGCAGATTGGAAAACAGATAAAGCTTAAGGATATTGATGTAAGTGTAAATATATCTGAACCCGCTGCGGACACAGTTAAAATCGTCGAAGACACCGCGAATAGAAACAATTTTCAAATCATAATGAAGCCCGTTGAGTTTAAAATCACTTGCAGTAGTGAGAAAAAGACCGTGGAGGTTTCTATATTTAATAAATATGTAGAAAAAATGATTGCAATACCTGAAGGTGCAGACCCATCTAAAGTCACAACGGGTGTTATTTTGAATATAGACGGGTCCTTCTCCCATGTGCCTACAGTAATTACCATAATCGACGGTAAATACTATGCAAGAATCAACAGTCTTACCAACAGCGTTTACTCCGCCATATATAGCCCAAAGACATTCAGGGATGTTGAAAGACATTGGGCAAAGGATGATGTGAACGATATGGCATCAAGATTAGTTGTGAACGGCTTCAGTGATGACAATTTTGAGCCAGATAGGGATATCACAAGGGCTGAGTTTACGGCAATTACTGTTAGAGCATTGGGTCTTATGAAGCCTGGAACCGAAGATACCTTTAACGATGTTTTGAAGGGCACCTGGTATTATGATGCAGTCTCCAAAGCCTATGAATACGGTCTTATAGCCGGTTATAAAAATGGCAAGTTCAGTCCAATGGATAAGATTACGAGGGAGCAGGCAATGACAATAGCAGTAAGGGCAACAAAAATAACCGGATTGAAAACGGGATTAGCAGACGGCGAGACAGACAAGCTTTTGGAAAGCTTTGTCGATGCAAACAGTGTTGCTGAATATGCAAAGGCCAACATAGCATCTTGCATAAAAACCGGAATGATACTCGGAAAAGATAAAACAATACTTGCACCAAAGGATAACATAACAAGGGCGGAAGCTGCAGTGATTATTAGGCGGCTATTGCAATTGTCAGGGTTAATATAAATAAAAAAAGATGTTTTTTCGTATCACTATAAAAACGGGTTTAATCAATGAATAATCATTTTTATGTTTAGTTATTCCTATTATTTGATTGGGGAGGTGGGTTACAGATGTTAAAAATGTTAAAAAAAAGGGTAGCTGTTACATTAATTGTATCGATGTTTCTGCAATTGTTTGCCGGTATTACATTAGTGGCGGAAGATAATATTGGAGGCAAGGATGCGGGGCCGGCTGTCTTCTTTAGCGAGGTTATAGGAGCCGCTGACATTCAAAATACTGATGACGTGGATAAAGAAGAATTGGAAGCAGATCTAAGTAGTGATGATACAAAAAAACACATCCATGACAAATTGGATAGTTTAGATGTAGAAGATGAACCAGAATCATGTGCCAAAGATTATTCGGATGGTTTGGAGGAAGAATTTGAACAGGAATCGGGCGCCAAGGGAGATGAAGATGCAATTGTAGATCAAGTAGATGATTCACTTGAGAGTTATGAAGAAAAAACAAATGAGGATATGGAAGATGAGGTAGATGATATAAATCAGGAGGATATAGATGATTTTGATCATAAAGCAGATAGGGAATCAAATGAAGAGGATGATATTGAGGATATAGGATTTGAAGAAGAGATGAATGAGGATACAGAAATAGATGATGAATTTAGCAATGGCATGGATAATAATTTTGGGGAACCCAATTTAAGTTTAATGATGAGTCCTGAGCACATGGCAGTGGCCGGATATTCCTATATTGATGAAAACGGCGTGATGAAAAATACCGGGGATAAAGCCGTCACAAAAATTGCTTCAGGAGGCGACTTCGCTACTTTAGGCAGCGGCTGGTATATTGTGGAAGGCAATATTGAGAGTGATGGTCTTACCTTCCAGGGCGGTGAATTTACTATAAATGGTGATGTACATTTGATTCTGGCAGATAATTCGCACCTTAGCGTCAGAGGATTCTTTGATGCAGGTATAAATGTTTCAGAAGGCAATAGTTTAACAATTTATGCTCAGTCAGAGGGAGAAAAGATGGGAGTGGTGAATGCCACCGGTCATTTTTATGCAGCGGGCATAGGCAGCAAAGAAGGGAATAGTGGGAGTATAACTATAAACGGCGGAAATATTACAGCCAAAGGCGGCGGCAGTATCAGCACGGGCATAGGGGGAGGATTAAAAGGCTCCGGAGGAAAGATTACTATAAACGGCGGCAAAGTTACGGCTATCGGAGGTACCGGTTGCGCAGGAATAGGGGGAAGCAGCTATGGCAACGGCGGCATTGTGACCATAGGCGGCGGTATAGTCATAGCAAAAGGCGGCAACGGCGGCGCAGGTATAGGAGGAGGTTACGGCGGAGAAGGCGGCACTATAATTATCAAAAATGGTCCTACGGTTATTGCCGCGGCAGGTGAGGGTGCGGCAGATATTGGAAACGGACAAAGCAGTGAAGGAACAACTGTTATTAAGCGTGATAGTATAAACGGAAACGATTTGACATATGTAAAATTAGAATTACAGAACTTAGCGCCTGATAAAACACACAGTATAGCATTTAATGGGAAGGAATACAAAATTGACGGTAAAGAACCCACAGGCTTTTTTGCTGAAAGATCTACGGAAGACAGAGATATTATCGTGAAACCTGAAGAAGTATTAATAAATATAAACCCCGGTGACGTTCAAAATAGCAAAATAATCATCAATATGAAAGATTATTCCGATCCTGTTGCGGGATTTGGTTCGGTACTTGACTTTCCGGTCAACTCGCAGGCAAGGATTGATATCCCTCTAAATTATGACACATCCATAGGCGGTATGATGGATTCTACCATATCTATGTGGATTTTTCCTAACGGAAATGAACCTTACCAAACCCTGTTTCGCCAATATAAAACAGATATCTTTAGCACAGGAGCATGGTTAAGGTACATAAAATCCAACGATAAGGAAGGTTACTTATATTTTGGATTGGATTCACTTGGAAACCCGGGAGGATGGCAATGGGTGTGGAACTGGAATAATGGGGCGCCTCCACCTAATGTTGCTAAGATACCGTTTCATCAATGGACCCACGTTGCCCTTACCAAATCAGGAAAAAAAGTGACTCTTTATGCAAATGGAGAAAAGTATTATGAAATGACTTTAGATAATACACACTACTATTCGGGTAAAGCATACAGCGGCAATATAAGCATAGGCGGTTCGTCTATAGACGACCAATTTTTCAGCGGAAAAATGGATGAAATCCAGTTTTGGAATATAGCGTTGACCTCAGATGAAATTAAAGCCTGGATGTACAGAGAGATAGATAAAAAACATCCAAAATACAATAACTTATTTTACTATTACAGGTTTAATGAAAAAGGAGGAACCACTGTCTTTGATTCAAAAGAATTATATAACGGGACAATGGTCAATATGACAGAATCAAGTTATAGCACCTCAGATGTCACGGGCTGGTCGATAGAGACGGGTTCAGTTTTAACCGGTCAGTTGGTAGGATCACACGCAAGGGGGT
>JAAYKT010000175.1 GCA_012522255.1 Clostridiales bacterium | reverse complement strand
GCATTCTACAATCCACCTGCCATACTCCATATACTTTTCGTAACTCTATATACAACATAATTTATTCTACCGTTTATTTTTATCGCATATGCCTTTTTTATATACCGTAATTATACCACTCAATACTTAACAAATTATGAATTTAATGTAAAAATAACCCTGTTTTTAACTATTTTGCGCAAGCAGTACTAAATTACTATTCTTTTTCCCGTTTTTATACTCTATCACTCCAACCTTAACACAACCTGAACAAACCCCCGTTTTTTCAAAAATATTTTACTCCTCTATATAGGTAAACCATTTTTCTTTAAAAAGGTTGCATATCTTTACCCTTTTTCTCCAATGCTACCACACAATAGTTGACAAAAAGTTGACGCAAATTGTGCCATTTAAACGTAAATGGCGCACTTTAGTAGTATAATATGAGAATATAGTAATGCGGTGTGGATTTAATTAAGTGAGGACGATAAAGAGCTTCCCCTGATATTGTCATCCTGAATTCGTACATTAGCTACGCTAAGTATAAATAAGGGACGAATGAAGGATCCAGCGGGTGGGGAGAAATAGCATAAAGGCTGCCTCGGCATCAAGTACAAATGGCACTTAAATACTTCGCTTTGCCCGGCATGACAATAACCACAACCCCGTAGGGACGACCAATGGTTGTCCGCATTTATGTTTCCGTATCTGGCGGACGGGCAATGCCCGTCCCTACGGATTTACTAATTAAAAAAGGTTGTATTCTTCCATTCAAAATTCCTCTTTATCCCCTTCATTGCTTCCTTTATAATTTCACCCTTGGCATAGCAATCATATTTCAATCTGCCGTTAAATCCTGCCTTCGGAAAATGTAAAAACTTGCCAGAACAAAAATAATGCAGAACATAGACAATACCAAAACAGATTGGCCTCCCGTTGTAAGCGTTTGCTGTAACAAATATTCGTTACCGGAATCGGGTGATATATATGCCCATAAATATTGAATATTATATCCTATCGTATATACCAGCCATTCGGGAGGGTTTGCCATGGTTGTTGTTACTCCTGAACCAGAAACTGAATAACTGGTACTCATCATCGACATAACAATATAGCCTTCGATTTGAAAAAATAGGAAGCTTGTAATTATTCCTGCTGTTGAGGATTTAAACAGAATTGTAAAGAGGTCGGTGAAGCAGATATATACAAACAACACAAACAGGACAAGTCCTGTCGATGAAAGTATATCCACAATAAAACCGAATGACAGGAAGTCCCATGATATTCCACCTGTGATCAGCCATGTTGTTACAGCGCTAGCGATAAAAGCAAGAATAGTGGCAATAATAATAAAGCCCAGTGCTATAATCAATAGCGTTAAAAATTTAGAGCCAAGATATTTATTACGAGAGGTTCCCCTTGCCAGCGTTTGCCGGATTGTTCCCCATTTGTATTCCGTACCGAAAACCGAGGCGGTGAGTATTAATAATAGTGTACCGGCTATCGACATATAGCTGAATTTATTGCTCATAGCATCAGGGAGTACAACATCTTCAAAGGCATTTGTCCCTATATTCAAATGCATAGTAGTGCCATCTTCTTCGTTGTAGTGTATTATAGTTATAGCTGTTTCTCCTTCATCTGCTTGCTCAACGGCTTCAACATAATCGGAGTAGGTCAGCCAAGGGTACTTTTCTAAAAAATTTTCAGAGCTAGAATAATCAGACGACATGACATATGTCATATATCCAAGAAGTACAAACAGCAGAACATAGGGCATCCACCTTTTCAAGGTCTTGTATAAGTCCGCCTTAACCAGCTTAAACATTCTCTTCCTCCCTGCTGTTTGCGCTTTCCTTTTCGCCTATAGTTTTAAGGAAGAAGTCCTCAAGCGAGCTTGCACACTTTTGCATCTCAAGGACATGAATACCGTTTCCTGTAAGCAGTTCGTTGATATCTGCGGTTTTGTTTTCGGGAGCCTCGGCAATTATCGAATCTCCTTCTTTTTTGACGGATTTTATCCAATCCGTGTTTTGCAGCATGACAACGGTTTTCTCCACATCGGAAACCGTAAGCCGGATTGATTTGTGGTTGCCTAGCAGATCTTTTACCGGGCCGCTTGCTAAAACCCTGCCTTTATCTATCAATGAGACATGTGTGCAAACCTGTTCTACCTCATGTAAAAGATGGCTGGAAAGAAATATGGTCTTACCCTGCTTGTTCAAGCTTCGTATTAGCGCTCTGAATTCTATAATGCCGGAAGGGTCAAGCCCGTTGGTAGGCTCATCGAGAATAATAAGCTCAGGGTCGTTTAACAGAGCTAGTGTAACAGCGAGCCGCTGCTTCATCCCCATTGAGTATTCCCTCACTTTATCGTTTGCCCTGTCCTTGAGCTCAACTATTTCGATTAATTCATCGATTCTTTTATCGTCGATATCGTCGACGGACATGGCGAAGTACTTCAGGTTGTCTTTGCCGGACATGTACGGGAAAAAGGCTGGTTTGTCCATGATGACACCCACGCGCTTGAGCAGTTGGGCGGAATTGCCTGCCGTATCTTGCCCGAATAGCTCTATTGAACCTGATGTGGGGTTTATCAGGCCGAGCAGCATTCCTATAGTTGTTGTTTTGCCCGAGCCGTTGGGGCCGAGGAAGCCGAAAACTTCACCATCGTGAATCTCAAGATTAAGATTATCTACTGCGGTAATGCACTTTCCCTTACGGCCGAAATTCTTGGTTAGTCCGCAGGTTTTGACCACATCGTTTTCTGCCATATCTACCTCTTTATAAAAAAATGGGGTATTCGCCCTTCTTAATTATTAACGGGCTAATTTTTAAAAGGTTGCATTTTTAAATCAGGATTGAAGTACATATAAAACGCAAATGCCCCCAATCCTGATTGTTTAGATGTGCAAATACTTAGTTATAGTATAGTTTTGTATTAATAATTAATTTCAACCTATTCACTTAGTCCATTTCCGAATACTCTACTATCAAGATTTGTGGAGAAACTACGCCACTTTATTCCTAATACATATTCGTGGAAGTATCCATGGCTTTCTACATCAACCCATATATTATCAGGAGCCCATGTTTCAGTATAATAGCTATATTGTGGGGCATCGTCGTATTCCCATCTGAGCCCACCTATTGTGTATCCTTCTCCCTCTATTTCCGTATCTATATTAGTAACGTATCCACTATCCCAAGACCAAGTTATAGTATGTCTAAAATAATAAGCTACAAGGGATCCATCGTAACCAGTAACTGTTACGATAATAGTTTGTGGGCCTCCCTTGGTGTCTGTTACGACAACTGTTGTTTCAACGCGCATGTTTTTTAGCGTTTGCCATTCTTCAGGTGCGTAAGTCTTAATCAGGGCAATCTGTACTCCTTCGGATAATGAATCATAATATTTTTGAGGATTGCTAGATGCTGTAAATTCCTCATATACTTCTTGTAATGTTTCTTCATTATATTTATTACTATCAGCAGCCGAAACACTCATTCCGGTTGCTCCTATAATTCCGGTGATAACCAGGGCAGCGACAAGAACAATGCTAAATATTTTTTTCATTTCCTTATCCTTTAAAAATTTAATATTTGTTACCCGTACGTTCTCTTACCCTACCCTGTCCCTCTGCTTAGGATAGGGCATTGTAAGGTCTACCTGCCATACTCCATATGCTTTTCGTAACTC
>JAAYKT010000174.1 GCA_012522255.1 Clostridiales bacterium | reverse complement strand
GGCTGCAAGAGGATTTGAAAAAAGCCGGCATCCCGGCCATGATCTATTACGCTAAACCAATGCATAAGCAAACAGCCTTTGCTGATATGGTCTTCGATGAAGAAGATTTCCCGGTGAGCAATTATATTTGCGATAGGGTTTTGTCCCTGCCGATCCATCCTTATTTGACTGAGGAGGAGCAGGAAAGAGTTATTGCAGTGGTGGGGAGAAGCTTAAATTTATAGCAATATACCGGTGCAGCTTTACTACACCGGTATATGCAAAGATTTAGTGACTATTGGTATTAACCGATACCATATCCATAAATAAGAACTTCTTTAAATAGATTGCTCCATAAATTATTGTTTTTACCTAATACCTCCGGATTATCAGCCTTTTCGTCCAGCACTATCGCTATTAGTTTTTGACCCAGCACGTCCCATGCTTCTAATGGGTCCTTTTTCCAACAGTATTTGTTTGTCTCTGGATTTATGTTGATCAAAGCCCTGAAGGCAGCCACAATTGGGTAAATAAGACCTTTAGGAACAATATATTTCAGTTCCTCTTCTGAAAATAAAGCTTTGCCTACAACTTTGTTGTTATCAAATTTTGAGTATTTTCTGCTTCCATACCTTCTGCCGGATCTATTGGCCTCAGCACCAAAATTTCTTTCAACATTATCCCACAATTCAAATATGTCGCCGATTACTGGTTGCATATCAAGTATAATTTGTTCACGCTTTCCTTCGCCCAAATTAATGAACTTTTTCAAACTAGCTTCTTTTCCTGTATAGCTTTGTATTGGTTGAGATTCCAATAATCCTCCTTCTTTTGTTTTAATTGGATATAAGGCCTGATTAAACATATTTATAATTGCAAGTATTTCGCGAACATCAATTACTGTTTTACCATTAAATTGCTGGTTCATTTTATATCCAATACGATTGGCAAATGGTTGATCTTCCAATACCTTTTTAATAACTTCAAAGCTATTACTTAGTTCTTCTATGGAGTTTAAATCGACTTGCACTGATGTATTTCTTGCAGCGGCAAGTTCAACGGGTGAATCAATACCAGTTAGAAACTCAAAAAAAACATATCTGTTATCATTTAGTGTTCCGCTGTTCTTAGCTTCAAGAATAGCTCTTAGTGTATGGCCGCCATCTATATTGCCATGACTATCTGGATTATCCATCTCAATCGTTACTATACCCTCTTTGTTATCATACGTTACTTCTTCTACTGACATGAGTATTCCGCGATTCAGTTCGTGAAAGTCCTGGTTTCTATCAAGGCTGTCTTGAATATTCTTGGCAACATTTGTAGTCATCTTTTGTTCCCTGGGATTGGTAGACATCCAATCTTCCATTGAATCGGGGATGCTATTTGCCTTAATATAGCAGACATATTTAACACGTCCGCTTTCCCTGTTAATGGGATCTTCCATTTTTTTGAATGACTTTGCTTTTAGTTGAAATTTAGCCATTGCCCTCATCTCCTTACAAAATAAAAATTCTGTATTTCCCCAAATTGCAGAAATACAGAATGTACACACATAATTAATGCATTTATTCCACATCATCTACATTTGAGAAGATACTTGGGAACTTACTGGGCAAAAGCGCCCACAAGTTACTGATAAATATTATACACGAATTACATAATCATGGCAACACATCCAGAATTAAAAGTGTTACTTTCTTGTACCAGGAGACAGGGGGGACGTTTCACCTGTCTCCTTATCAGCAGGTGCTCGGGGGAGACTGGGGGGCTGGCCGTTTGGGCGGAGCGAAGCGGAGCGGCAGGGAAGACAAAGGGGACTGTCCCTGTGGGCGGAGGGGTATTCCTATGGGTATGTGCAGGTGGAAAGCAGTAAGGCATGAAGTGTGAGGCGGAACCCGCGCTGACGCGCGGTCGTAGGGGCCGACGTCTCTGTCGGCCCGGGGGACTAGTGATGTTATTACTGTCCACTTGCCCCCCATATTTCGGCACCAAATAAAAAATACTAATATAATTAAAAGGATATCAGGGAATTAGAGAGAATATTTAACATTATTGTAAAAAGCCTATTCAATGCAATCATTTGAACTTTATCAATATATCAGGAGAACTGCCGGGTGGCAGTTTTTTGTGTTTAAGTTAACAACACTAAATTTGCTATAAGTATTATATTCGGGTATCAGGGGAAAGGTACCGGAAATTTTGAAATAAAAAGTGGGATTGATTAATAAATAAGAAACTTATTAAGGAATTTTTCTTTATCAATCAATTCAGCAGTCAGTGGACTCATATCTTTTTATGCTGTTGTAATTGCTGTACTGAAGCATTACAAAATAGGTGTGAACGGTTAGTGTTAATGGGTTCAGGTATCACAAGGTTCAAGGATTACTG
>JAAYKT010000173.1 GCA_012522255.1 Clostridiales bacterium | reverse complement strand
ATATTAAGCAGAGAGCTTTATAGAAAGGGATTGATGCCTCCGATGGATGTTTTGCCATCTTTATCAAGATTGAAGGATATAGGAATAGGAGTGGGCAAAACAAGAGAAGACCATGCTGATACCATGAATCAGTTATTTGCTGCTTACGCAAGAGGTAAAGAGGCAAAAGAACTTGCTGTTATACTTGGTGAAGGTGCTTTAAGTGATACAGATAAATTATTTGCAAAATTTGCGGATGAATTTGAAAAGCATTATGTTTCACAAGGTGAAAATGAAGACAGGAGTATCGAAGAAACCCTTACATTAGGCTGGAAACTTTTATCTATTTTGCCCAAACCTGAATTAAAGAGAGTAAGGGATGAGTTTATAGAAAAATATATGCCTAAAGGGGATGCTTAGCAGATGGCAATTTTAAGAGTTAACCCCACAAGGATGGAGCTTACGCGACTAAAAAAGAGACTAAAAACAGCAGTCAGAGGGCATAAGCTATTAAAGGATAAACAGGATGAACTGATGAAAAAGTTTATCGATTTTATAATGAAAAACAAAGAATTAAGGGAGAACGTTGAAGAAGAGCTGATAAATGCATTTAAAAATTTTCTGATTGCCAGGGCTGTT
Organism: Clostridiales bacterium; assembly: GCA_012522255.1. Classification (GTDB taxonomy): domain Bacteria; phylum Bacillota; class Clostridia; order Lutisporales; family Lutisporaceae; genus JAAYKT01. The sequence goes on along the minus strand of JAAYKT010000173.1, from coordinate 21,985 downwards.
ATGTCATCAGATATTATAGAGGAATCTATAATGTATCCTACGGAAAAAATATCTTTGGAATTTGAAAAGAAAAATATAATGAGTGTAATTTCTCCCATATTTAATCTGGTCACAAATAAAAATGAAAATGAAGAAAAAGTCGGTATATATCCATATGGTTTTGCGAACACTTCAGGTGAATTGGATAATGCTATATTCTACCTACAAAGAGTATTAACCAGGATGATTGAGTTGGCACAGATTGAAAAGACATGTCAGCTAATGGCGGATGAAATTGAGAAGACGAGAAGAAGGGTAAATGCCTTAGAGCATGTCATGATACCGCAATTGGAGGAAACAGTAAAATATATAACTATGAAGCTGGATGAAAACGAAAGAGGAAACCGAGTAAGGCTCATGAAAGTTAAAGAATTAGTGGGGAAAGAAGCATAAATACTGCCGCAGCGAAGCTGCGGCTTGTTTTTTTTACTTTGATTAGGTGAACAAACTATCAAATACAATAATCTGCTATCATGATAAGTTATAATGGCATTTAAATAATAATTCAGCTATTGACTTTAAAACGAAATTAAACCTATAATCATAAATAGAATATTTTTTGAAATGGAGAGAATAAAGTGAATCCTATTGCTTTCCGGATATTCAGCATTGAAGTAAGATGGTATGGCATATTAATATCCCTTGGAATGATATTGGGATTATATATAGCATACAAAGAATCAAAAAGACAAGGATATAACCCGGACGATATAGTTGACTTGGCGCTATGGTGCATACCTGCAGCACTTATAGGTGCCAGGGCTTACTACGTAGCTTTTCAATGGGAGTATTATAAAGGGAATATACTAAAAATGATAAATACGAGGGAAGGCGGCTTAGCCATTCACGGAGGGCTTATAGCTGCAGTTATAGTTGGTTATTTTTTTGTAAAGAAAAAGAAAATTCCATTTTGGAAAACAGCGGATATCGTAGCCCCAAGCATAGCTCTTGGTCAGGCAATCGGACGTTGGGGTAATTATATGAATGGGGAAGCGCACGGAGGGCCTACGAATTTGCCATGGGGAATTATGGTAGAAGGCATAAAAGTCCATCCCACTTTTCTTTACGAGTCATTATGGGATTTTGGGATATTTTTATTTTTGATTTACTATAAGAAGAATAAAAGATTTGACGGGGAGCTTTTTATACTTTATGCGGTTATATATTCCGTGGGCAGATTTTGGATTGAAGGGCTTAGAACAGACAGCTTGATGTTTGTGGGGATAAGGGTGGCCCAACTCGTTAGTTTGTTAGTGGTTTGCATTGGCCTGTTTTTATTCTACAAGCTTAGAAAAGAAAGAGACCAATTGTAAATTAACCTTTGGTTATGATTTTGTTTGTATTATAAAATTTTAAATGATAAATCGAAAATATAAATCAATTTGCATAGCAAAATGCTGACAACAATTTTCAAACAATAGTATTTAAATAAGGAAATTAAATACTATTTTTATTTTTTTGAAATATAAGAAGGATTTTTGAAAAACGTATAGAATAGTATTATAAAATGGGTCAAAGTGGTATGAAGTGGTACACAGTGAAACGAATGAAGTGGTGTTTTTTATGTTTATAGGTGAATATAATCATACATTGGATAATAAAAACAGAGTGAGTATGCCTGCCAAATTCAGGGGGTATTTTGGAGGGTCTTTTGTTATGACAAAAGGCCTGGATAATTGCTTGTTTGTATACCCAATGGAGGAATGGAGCAATATTGAATCGAAACTTAAAAATCTGCCTATGACCAATAAAGATGCCAGAGCTTTCGTTAGGTTTTTCTTTGCAGGGGCCACGGAGTGCGAGATAGATAAACAAGGCAGAACATTGATACCCAATAATCTAAAAGAGTTTGCCAAGATTGATAAAGACGTTGTTATCATAGGTGTTTCCACAAGAGTAGAAATATGGGGATTGGAAGAATGGAATAAATTCAATAACGATGCGGATATTACTTATGAAGAAGTAGCAGAAAAGATGTCCCAACTTGGGATTTAGTCAGGAGGGCGGCAAATTGGAATTTTCTCATACTCCTGTATTGTTACATGAAGCAATATCCAATTTGAATATTAAACCTGATGGAATTTATATAGATGGAGCAATAGGTGGCGGAGGACATGCTTATCAAATAGTGAGATGTCTGTCACCCCGCGGATTGCTTATAGGCATTGATAGAGACGTAAGCGCTTTGGAAGCCTCAGGAAAAAAACTCAAAGAATTCGAAAAAAGTTTTGTTCTTATAAATGATAATTTTAGCAACATTAAAGTAATAGCAAAAGGCAGAGGATTTAACAGTGTTGATGGAATATTGCTGGATTTGGGTGTATCCTCTCATCAATTGGATGAGGAGGAACGGGGATTCAGCTATATGCAAAATGCAAGATTAGACATGAGGATGGACAGGAATAATGCGGTAACAGCTGAAACCATTGTCAATGAATGGCCGGAAAATGATATAGCTAAAATAATAAAAGAATATGGAGAAGAAAGATGGGCCAAAAGAATTGCTTCATTTATCGATAAAGAGAGGATAAACAGAAGAATTGAAACTACTTTCGATTTAGTGGAAATAATAAAAGCGGCAATTCCCGCTTCAGCAAGAAGAGAAGGACCTCATCCGGCTAAAAGAACTTTTCAGGCAATAAGAATAGCTGTAAATAACGAGTTGAGTATACTGGAAGAAACCATAAAAGATGGAGTGGAATTATTAAAACCAGGTGGGAGGATATGCATTATCACTTTTCACTCTCTGGAAGACAGGTTGGTAAAATTTGCTTTTAAGAAACTGGAAAAACCCTGCATTTGTCCGCCAAATATACCAAAATGTGTATGTGGAAAAGTGCCTTTGATAAAGATTATTACAAGAAAGCCTGTTATTGCATCAGGCGAGGAACTTGAAAAGAATCCACGTTCGAGAAGCGCAAAGCTTAGGGTCGCTGAAAGACTTTGTTCTAATATTTAAAAGGGGGGAATAAAATTGGTAGTAGCAGACAATAGAGCTTATGATTATAGTGATGAATATCTTTATAATGTGCCCCTTTATGAAGAACAAAAAAAGCCAAAATCAGCAGCAAAAAAGAATAAAAAATCTAAACCACATATACTTACTGTAATGATTGTTTTTGCAGTCAGTATTGTAATGATTTCCCACTATGCTTGTATTGCTGAAATAAACTATAATATAAATAGATTGGAAAAAGAGTTCAAAGAAGTGGAAAAAGAAAATTCTTTATTGAGCGTTAAACTGGCACAGGCAATAAACCTGCAATCATTGGAAAAGGTCGCATTAGATGACTTACATATGCAGTATCCGGGCTCCGAGCAAATAGTTTATGTAAATGTAACAAAACCATTACCACAAAACGATGCGATAGATAGAACTTTTTATTCAAAAAAAGATGTATTAGATAACAAATATATAGCTAAAGTAAAATCCTTGATAAATATTTTTATAAGCTATCTTGATTAGCAAGTCCCTAAAGGGGGTATTGGTTTGGCAATAGCTGCAAAAAAAATCAGAAAAAGGGTGCTTTTTCTTTTATTCAGTTTTACAGCAATGTTTATTTTTCTTACTGTGAAACTGTTTTTTATACAAATTATAAGCGGACCGGAATATCAACAGAAGGCAATGGATCAATGGACGAGGGATGTACCGGTGCCTTCCAAAAGGGGTACAATCTTTGACAGAAACGGAAAAGAATTGGTTACAAATGCTCCGGCTTACCAAATATATGCAAGGCCGGTTGAAATTACTGACAAAGAAGAAGTTGCCTCTACTTTATCAGAAATATTGGGGATGGACGAAAACAGTTTGTTGGATAGATTAAATGCTAAAAAAGATACAATACTTATAAAACAAAAAGTCGACGCTGAAATAATTAGCTCCTTGAGAGAAAAGAATATTAAAGGATTAATCTATATTGATGATAATAAAAGATTCTACACGCAAAGTAATTTCGCTTCTTATATTTTAGGTTTTACAAATTATGATAATCAAGGACAAGATGGGGTGGAAGCCACTTTTGAAAAATACCTTAACGGATATCCGGGCAGAGATATTAAGATGACTGATTCCTATGGAAGAGAGCTGCCGGGAGGTGACAGGAAGTACTATGAGCCTCAAAACGGCTTAAACTTGATACTTACCATCGACGAGGTAATTCAACATTTTACTGAAAAAGCTGTAGAAAATGCCTTGAATGAAAATCTTGCAAGAAGAACCATGGCTATTGTGATGGAACCTAAAACCGGTGATGTTTTGTCTATTGCCGTTAAACCCGATTATGATAATAATGATCCGAGAAAAACACCAGAAGAATTTGAAGAGCAATGGGGACAGATGACCTTAAAAGAACAATATGATGCGCTGTTTAAGATCTGGCGCAATCCGGTTATATCAGATACTTATGAACCGGGTTCCACTTTTAAAATAATTACATCAGCGGCAGGCCTGGAAGAAGGCGTTGTTAAACCGGATGATAAATTTTATTGTTCGGGTTTTGTAGAAGTAGGAGGCCACAGGCTTAAATGCTGGAGATATTACAGGCCCCATGGCAGCGAAACTTTTGTTGAGGGAGTGCAAAACTCTTGTAATCCTGTTTTTATTGAAGTAGCCCAAAGGCTTGGGAAGGATAAGTTTTATAAATATATTAAGGGTTTCGGATTTGGTACGACAACTAATATCAAACTGTTAGGTGAGGCTTCAGGTATAGTAAGGGATATCGGTTATATAGGCCCTGTGGAGTTGGCCAATATTGCATTTGGCCAGGGTATCAGCATAACACCGATTCAATTAATAACTGCAGCATGTGCTATAGCAAATGACGGGTATCTCATGGAACCGAGAATTGCAAAGAAACTGATTGATGATGTAGGTAATACAATACATGATTTCAAACCAAGAATGATAAGGCAAGTAATATCGAAAGATACCAGTGCGACCATGAGGAGCATATTGGAATCCGTTGTAAATAACGGATCCGGTGCCGGTGCCTACATACCGGGTTATAAAGTTGCCGGAAAAACAGGTACGGCACAAAATGCAGAAGGCGGCTGATATATTCAAGGAAGATATGTTGCTTCTTTCTTGGCTTTTGCGCCGGCAGACGATCCAAAGATTGCTGTTTTGGTTGTTATCGATGAAGCAAGTGCAGGCAGCTATTATGGCGGTGTTATTGCTTCACCTGTTGTTAAAAGTATATTATCCGATACACTCAGATATTTGGATATAAAACCACAATATACTGAAGAAGAAGCAAAACTATTATTAAAAAATAAGATTATTGTGCCGGAAGTAAGAAATATCAAGCTGAAGGAGGCAAAGAAGCTAATAACCCAAAGCAAGTTGAGATACAGGCTTGAAGAGGAACAAGATGAACCTACTGAAGATTCTTTAGTAATAGATCAAACTCCCCGGGCAGATTCAAAAGTGGATGAAGGAACTATAGTAATCCTTTATGCTAAACCAAAGGAATAGTGATAAGAATGTAAAAGGCAACGGAGTTATGAGAATTCCGATTGCCTTTTTATAAAAAAGAAGCTCAAGCATAATGGGTAAATTCCGATATTAATAATAGAAGAATCAGGGGTGGGGTTTTGATTTTACATGATCTAATTGAAAATATAGATTTCATCAGTATAAAAGGCAGCTTAAATATTGAAATAGACGGTATAGCATATGATTCAAGAACTGTCTCAAAGAAGTATCTTTTTGTTTGTATGGATGGGTATTTGACCGATGGTCATTATTATATTAAAGAAGCAATGGGACAAGGAGCCGTAGCTATTATCATCGAAAAACCCGACTACATTGGTTTTGATATTGATTTTGCTGCTGTTACTGTTATACAAGTAAAAAACTCAAGAAATATTCTTCCAATAATCTCTGCAAGGTTTTACAATAAGCCGACTAATATGTTAAAATTAATCGGTATTACAGGCACAAACGGAAAAACTTCTACTGCATATTTAGTAAAATCAATCTTTGAAAGCTGGGGCAAAAAGGTAGGCTTGTTAGGAACCATTGCCATAGAGATAGGTGAAAAAAAAGTAAATTCGCAAAGAACAACTCCGGAATCATTGGATCTACAAGGAATATTCCGTGAGATGGTTAACATAGGTATAGAATACTGTGTTATGGAGGTCTCTTCACATTCTCTAACTTTAGGTCGGGTGGAGGAATGTAATTTTCATATTGGAGCATTTACAAATCTGTCACCGGAACATCTTGATTTTCATGAGGATATGGAAAGTTATAGAAAGACAAAGGAAAAACTTTTTTTTATGACTAATTTTACAAATATCATTAATGCCGACGACAAGGAAGGCAGGAAGATAATACAAAACATTAATAAAATGGATACCCCTTTACTGACATTTGGAATAGACCAAAATGCATACATAACAGCAAAAAACATCGATATAAATAGTGAGGGCGTGTCCTTCGAGCTAATCACCCCTGACTATATGGTACAGATTAACGGTAATGTACCCGGATTGTTCAGCGTTTATAATTGTCTGACAGCAGCATCCATTGCATACGCAGAAGGCGTTTGTCCCAATGCAATATGTAAAGGTATAGAAAATTTTCATTCTGTCCCCGGGAGAATGGAAAAAGTAGATATAGATACACCTTATAAGGTAATAATTGATTATGCACATACACCGGACGGTTTAGAAAATGTTTTGAGGACAATAAAAGCATATGCCAAAAAAAGAATAATAACTGTTTTCGGATGTGGTGGAGACAGGGATAAGAAAAAAAGAGCAATAATGGGTGAAATTGCAGGTATTTTTTCGGATTATTGTATTCTTACATCCGATAATCCAAGAACCGAAAATCCTTATGAAATAATCGAACAAATTGAAAAAGGTATAGCAAATACCGGTTGTGGATATATATGTATAGAAAACAGAAAAGAGGCAATAAAAGAAGCCATGAGAATAGCCCAAGAGGATGATATTATCCTCTTGGCAGGAAAAGGTCATGAAAGATATCAGGAGCTAAATGGGATAACCGTTGATTTTGATGAAAGAAAGATAGTAAAAGATATACTGTTTCGAGAGGAGGGTTAAGATGGAACCACTAAAAATTGCTGAGTTGGTATTGGCAACCGACGGCGAATGTTTAAATATGACTGGAAACATAAATATAGATGGAATATGCACTGACAGCAGGAAGATAAAACCCGGTGAACTCTTTATACCTATAATAGGAGAAAACTTTGATGGACATGAGTTTATTGAATATGCGATAAGAGCAGGTTCTGTAGCCGTTCTTTCCGATAGGTATCTCAAAAATGAGAAAATACCGTATATTAAAGTAAAAAATACAACAAAAGCTTTGCTTGATATTGCCGGGTATTACAGAACAAAGTTTGAAATTCCTGCTATAGCCATCACAGGAAGCTCTGGAAAAACTACAGCCAAGGATATGATCGCTGCGGTACTGGGGCAGTCTTTTAATGTATTGAAGAATGAAGGAAATTTCAACAATGCCATAGGATTACCCGGTACAATTTTTAATCTTAATAAAAACCATGAAATTTGTGTTCTTGAAATGGGTATGAACAGTTTTGGGGAAATAAGGCAACTTGCTAAAGCTGTTAAGCCTGATATTGCTGTAATTACAAACATAGGTACTGCCCATATTGAATTTTTAAAAACACAACAAGGTATTTTAAAGGCAAAATTAGAAATAATCGAGTTTTTTAATAAAAACAATACATTAATAATAAATGGTGACGATGAGTTGCTTAAGTCTGAAAGATTTGAAAAATTCAATGTTATGCGGTTTGGTATGGATGAGACAAATGATATTTACGCCTATGCTATAAAGCAAACGGAAAACAAAGGAACAGAGTTTTCTGTTAAAATAGGTGATTTGGTTGAAAAATTCTTTATTCCCATGATGGGTATTCACAACGTATACAATGGACTTAGTGCAATAACTGTTGGAATATGCTTGGGAATGAGCTTGGAAAGAATTAAATCCGGACTGTTAGGATTTAAGCCTCCGGATATGAGAATGGAAAGTATTATATTGGACAATGGTATGACCATAATAAACGATGCATATAATGCAAATCCAGAATCAATGAAGGCAGCCATAAAAACCCTGCATAATATGATATGTAAAAATAGAAAATTGCTGATATTAGGTGATATGATGGAATTAGGAGAATACACCGAGAAAGGACATTACGAAGTTGGTAAATATGCAGCCACAAACGGGATTGATGCCTTAATAGCAATTGGGGAAAGGTCAAAAAAAATTACGGAAGGAGCCATTGAAAATGGCCTAAAAGAAGTCTATCATTTTGAAAACAATGAAAAGGCAAAGGATGAATTGATAGATATTCTAAAGCCTTCGGATACGGTATTGGTTAAGGGTTCAAGATCTGTAAAATTGGAGGAAATAGTTTATTTCTTACGTGAGAGGAGATAAAACATAAATGAACTATTTGATAAGTGAAGAATATAAGTTGTTTATTATTTGTATAATTTCATCTTTTGTATTGGCTTTGATTGCGGGGCCTTTGCTTATCCCGCTGTTGAAACAGCTTAAGTTTGGGCAGAGGGTTAGAGATGACGGACCTCAAAGTCATCTAAAAAAAGAAGGAACACCCACTATAGGCGGATTGATATTTTTAATACCCGTTATAATAGTTTCCTTATCATTTTCAAAAGATAAGGATATGTATTTGGCTCTTATTACTACGTTGCTTTATGGTTTAATAGGTTTTGCAGATGACTATATAAAAATAATTAAGAAAAGATCATTGGGACTCAGTGCATGGCAAAAAATTTTTGCGCAGATAATGGCAGCAATTTTTTTAGGATACATAGCAGGGGGGATTGCCCAGACAGGAACGGAAATACTTGTTCCATTTGCCGGGAAATATTTAGATTTGGGAATACTATACATACCCTTTACAATATTTATGATATTAGGTGTTGTTAACAGCGTGAATCTAACGGATGGGTTAGACGGATTAGCGGGTGGCACTACTGTTGTGGTGTTAGGATTTTTTGCAATAATAGCTTTGACAATAAAACATTTGGGTTTGTTAGTATTTTGCGGTTCATTTATCGGTGCCATATTGGGTTTTCTGAGATTTAATTCTCATCCTGCACAAGTGATAATGGGTGATACCGGAGCATTATCATTGGGGGCTGCTTTGGCTTCTCTGGCTGTAATTATGAAGTTACCGTTATTTTTAGTGATAGTCGGCGGAGTATATGTAGCGGAGGCATTATCTGATATCATTCAAGTTATACATTTTAAAAGAACAGGCAGGAGAGTCTTTAAAATGGCTCCTTTGCACCACCATTTTGAACTTTCCGGATGGGCGGAAACAAAAGTAGTATCGGTATTTATTATTATTTCGATAATTCTTTGTTTGATTGGTATTTTGGGTATCAGCTAACATGAAAGGTTGATAGAAGTGAAGGGGAAAAAGAAAAAGATTTTGGTAATGGGCGCTTCGATAACCGGGATACCGGTGGTTGAAAAACTTTACCAAAGAGGTAATGATATCATACTCAATGATGTAAAGAAAATTGAGGATCTAAAAAAATATATAGAATCTGTTAAGGATTTAAATATAAATATTGTCGCAGGCGGACATCCCATAAGCCTGGCAAAAGAATGTGACTATATTGTCATAAGCCCCGGGATACCTCTTGATATACCGTTAATCAAAGAAGCGAAGTCACTTGGAAAGGAAGTAATAAGTGAAATAGAACTTGCATACAGACTTATCGATGCAGAAATAGCTGCTATAACAGGAACTAACGGTAAGACTACAACAACAACATTATTGGGAGAAATGCTGAATAACAACAAAATAAAAGCCTTTGTTGCAGGGAATATCGGCAGCCCTATGATTATGAAAATAGATGAAGCAAAACCCGATGATATATTTGTTTTAGAGGTAAGCAGTTTTCAATTGGAATCAACAGTCTGTTTTAAGCCAAACATATCCACAATTTTGAATATAACTCCGGACCATTTGAATTGGCATAAGTCAATGGAGAATTATATTAATTCAAAATGTAAAATATTTACCAATCAGACTTCAGAAGATTTTACAATATTGAATAAAGATGACCCTGTTACGGCTAAGTTAAAAAATAAACCCAAAAGCAAAGTTCTCTTTTTTAGCAGAAAAGAACTACTTGAGGAAGGAGCATTTATTGAAGACGGGTACTTAAAAGTAAAACTTGATGGGAAATTAACAAATATAATACATAAAAAAGATATTTTTATACCTGGAAATCATAATATAGAAAATTCTTTGGCAGCATCACTAATGGCTTATTGCTTGGGAATTGAGCCATCAATTATCAAAAAAACATTAATGGAGTTTAGAGGTGTGGAGCATAGGATAGAATATGTATGCACTATAAATGGGGTAGATTATTATAACGATTCAAAAGGAACTAATCCTGAATCATCAACCAAAGCCTTGGAATCAATGAAAAAACCAATTATCCTGATTGCGGGTGGATATGATAAAGGATCCGACTATGAAAAGTTTATAAATGCATTTGACGGAAAGGTGAAGACCTTGATTCTAATTGGAGAAACATCGGAAAAAATAGAATGCGAGGCAAAAAAACAAGGCTTTTTGAAAATCAACAGAGTTAAGGATTTGGAAGAAGCAGTTTATAAAGCAAAAGAAATGTCTGAGCCCGGGGAAACAGTTTTGTTATCACCTGCTTGCGCAAGTTGGGATATGTTTAAAAACTTTGAAGAAAGAGGGACTGCTTTCAAAAGCATTGTTCATGGGATAAGGGGGGATAAGAATGCGTGCAAAAAAAAGCATTGATTTTTCTTTATTAATAACCGTATTGATACTTCTTGCTATTGGCATTACTATGGTATTTAGCGCCAGTGCCGCATCCTCTTATATAAAATATAATGACAGCTACTTATATCTAAAAAGCCAGGGTTTGTTTGCAATAATCAGTATTTTTGCCATGTGGATTTTTAGCAAGTTGGACTACAAAGTGCTGGGCAGATATGCCGTGCTTTTTGTGGTGCTTAGCATAATCTTGCTCATAGTAATATTTATACCCGGATTAGGATATGAAGCGGGAGGGGCAACCAGATGGCTAAAAGTCGGACCCTGGACATTACAGCCGGCAGAGTTTGCAAAAACTGCTCTTATAATATTCATGGCCAAGCTTTTGAGTAGAAAGGATAATAATATTAAGAGTTTCACAAAAGGTGTAATTCCTTATCTTCTATTAATGTTTGTTTACTTTGCTCTTATTATTCTTCAACCGAATATGAGCATGGCAGGGAGTATTGTAATAATAACTTTTCTAATGCTGTTTGTAGCGGGAGCAAAAATACTACATCTTGCACTTTGCGTGGCCCCGGTGGTGCCTGCTGTAATATATCTGGTAAAAAATGAAAGTTATAGACTAAATCGCTGGCTGTCTTACAGGGATCCTTGGGCAGACCCATTAAAAACAGGTTATCAGGCAATACAGTCACTGTTGGCTTTGGGTTCCGGTGGGATTTTTGGCTTGGGGCTTGGAAATAGCAGACAAAAATTCTTTTATATACCCGAGGCTCAAAATGATTTTATTTTCTCTATAATAGGTGAAGAACTTGGCTTTATCGGGGCAGCAACTGTGATTTTACTTTTTTTGTTTTTAATATGGAGGGGAATAAGAATATCTTTGTATGCCCCGGATTTATTTGGTTGTCTTTTAGCTGCCGGGATTACGAGCATGATTGGAATTCAGGTTGCAATTAATATAGCTGTTGTTACTGTCTCAATGCCAACAACAGGAGTAAATTTGCCTTTAATAAGTTCAGGTGGTTCATCACTTCTGTTTGTTATGGCTAATTTGGGAGTTTTACTAAACATATCAAGCCAAATAAAAACTGACGGCAGCCGAGGAGATCCTTAGATACCTCGCCATGGTAACACTTGGGAAGGTTTAGCATAGAATATTAATGTGATTAATTAAAGTAAATATTATTATGCACTTCTCGGAGGTGTCCATGGGTGAGTAGATACATTATAAACGGCGGAAAAAAATTAGAAGGAGAAATTGAATCTGACGGTTCTAAAAATTCGGTGCTGCCAATTTTAGCAGCATCATTGATTAATGGAAATGAGTCTATTATTCATAATATACCGGAACTGAAAGATGTGCATACATTATCCAATGTGTTGGAGAACATAGGATGTAAAGTAGAGTACAATGGCAATACTATGGTTATAAATTCAAAAGGAGAGCTGAATACAAACATTCCCGAAAAACCGGTAAAGGAAATGAGATCATCCATAATATTAATGGGTGCCATGTTGGGCAGGTTTAAAAAAGTGATGATTAGTTATCCGGGCGGGTGCGAAATTGGTCCGAGGCCTATTGATTTGCATCTTATGGGACTTAAAAAACTCGGAGTTAATATTACAGAATCCCATGGTTATATTACATGTCAATGTGACAAACTTATAGGAAAGGAAATCCATCTTGATTATCCAAGCGTCGGCGCAACAGAAAACATTATGTTGGCAGCGGTGTCGGCTGAAGGTGTTACAATTATACAAAATGCAGCCAGGGAACCGGAAATAATAGATTTGCAGGAATTTATGAATAAAACCGGGGCTAACATAATTGGAGCTGGCAGCAGTACAATTAAAATATTGGGCACAAAAAAGTTTTGCAATGCTGAACATACAATAATACCGGATAGAATTGTTGCCGGCACTTTTTTGATTGCTGCAGCTATAACCGGCGGTACTATTTTGTTAAAAAATGTTTTAATAGACCATCTGAAACCGTTGATGTCAAAGCTGACAGAAAGCGGTTGCTCAATAGAGAAGTTTGAAAATGCAATTAAGATAAGAGGACCGAAAAGGCTTAATGCGATAGATATAGTCAGAACACAGCCTTATCCGGGTTTCCCCACGGATTTACAAGCACAATTTATGTCACTGACGACAATAGCAAAAGGTACAAGTATTATAGTTGAGACGGTATTTGAAAACCGATATAAGCATGCAGAGGAATTGTTAAAAATGGGCGCAAAAATTAAGATAGACGGTAGAACTGCGATTATCAGGGGTGTTAAAGAACTTACGGGTGCAAGGTTAACGGCCAAAGATTTACGTGGCGGTGCCGCATTGGTTTTAGCAGGTCTGGCTGCAGAAGGTATTACCACTATAGATAATACAGATAATCATATTGAAAGAGGTTACGCAGATTTTGATGTTAAGCTGAAAAAACTGGGTGCCGATATAACAAAGGTTGACTTATAGTTGCAGGGTTCTGCATTTAGTAAAATAGGACAAGCAAGGTGAATACAATGAGGGTTAATTTTAAGGTATTTTTAGTATTATTACTTTTAGCGGGTATTATGGTTTTTATTATATCCTCTGACATTTTTTCACTAAAAAATATTTATGTAACCGGAAACAAAACGATACCAAAGGATGTTATAATTAATGTAACCGGGCTGCAATATGGACAGAGCCTGTTTAAAATGAACAAAAAGAAAATATATAAGAACTTGTTTAACAATCCTAAAGTAAAGGCTGTAAGGATAAGGAGAATACTACCGTCAAGCCTTTCTTTAGATATAATAGAGAGGGTAGCCGTAGCATCCATACCTTATTTAGGCTCATATCTCAATATTGACGAAGAGGCTTTGATAATTGAAGTAGCAAGTTTGGAAAAGGACAAAAATGTTCCTGTTTTGGAAGGGTTGACTTTTGGTGATTTCAAAACGGGAGAAATTTTCAAAGCAGACAACGATATACAATTAACAATTGCTTTAGAAATTCTTTCTGCTCTAAAAACTGCCGGATTGGACAAGGATATTATTTTGATTAACATTGGGGATACAGAAAATATAGAGTTGACATCCAATTCAGGTATAAGTGTTATTATATGTAATTCTAATTTGGAGTATAAGATACAGATGGCTAAATTAATCATTGAAGACTTGGAAAAGAAAGAAAAAGAGGGGATAATTGACATGAAACATGATGGTAACCCGATTTTCAAAGAAAGGGAATAGCTGGGAGGTTATTTGATGAAAAATATAAAAATGCATATGGCCATAGGCATAGTATGTATGGTACTGGGTATTATGGTAGCTATTCAATTCAGAACAGTGAAACAAGGGATTGGTCCGGTTACAGAGTATAGGGCAAGAGAAATTGCAACACAGTTAAAAAAAGTTAAGGAAGAAAGAGATAGTCTGATAACCTTAAAAAATGAATATGAGAAAAAGATTAACGAATATGAGGATGCAGAAGCTCAAGGTAATATTTCATCAAGAATCATGAAAAGCGAATTGGAAAAAGCGAGAATTATTGCCGGACTCGTAGATGTTGAAGGCCCCGGTTTGACAATACTTCTTGACGATCTTAAATTTTTTGAACATTATAATTATAATATTATTGATTATACGGACTTATTGGAGTTTATAAATGAATTAAATTCAGCCGGTGCCGAAGCTATATCAATTAATGATCAAAGAGTTATATCTACTACTGAAATTAGACAGGCGGGGCTTCATATAAATATAAATACCGAAAAATTTGCACCGCCATTTTCGATAAAGGTTATAGGAGAACCAAAAACTCTTGAAGCATCCTTGAGAATGAGAGGAGGCGTAGCCGAAAGGCTGGAAAGTAAAGGCATTGCCATATCTATAACACAACAACAATCTGTGACCATAACAAAATACAATGGCATTATAGATAAAAAGTATTCGAAGGCTGTAAAAGAAGGGGAAAGTAAATAACATGAGAAAAAAAATACCAAGCTATTACCTGTTTGCTATGGCTATTATATTTGGATTTTTACTGACCGTTCAATTAAAGGCTAATATATCATCCGAAGGTATTATTACCATACGAAGGCTTCTGGAAATGGAAAACGATGTTAATAATGCTATTTTGGAAATCAACAATTTGGAATTATCTGTGGCAGAAACGAAGGAAAAGCTGACGGAATATGAAAATATAGTTTTAGAAGATGGGAGCATATACACTTCCATGGAAACTGAATTGTTAAAAATAAGAAGTTACGCGGGGTTGGAAAAGGTGCAAGGACCCGGGATAATCATTACCCTTAATGATAGTCTGGAAAATATTGAGGATTCTGAAAACCCTGAATTATATTTAATTCATGATATAGATGTCCTGGAAATAGTAAATGATCTCAAGGCAGCTGGTGCCGAAGCAATTTCCATAAACGATGTCAGAGTTATTGGGACAACAAGTATTAAATGCGGCGGACCTACTATAAATATAGACGGCAGCAGGCATGCCACTCCTTTTGTAATAAAAGCGATAGGTGATATAAAAGCTTTGGAGGCGGTAACTCTGGCACCTGACAGTTATATTGATTGGATGGAATACAGTGGGATAAGAGTTGTTATAAAAAGAGCGGAAAAGTTGACGATAAATAAATATACCGGTACACCTAAGATTAATTATCAAAAAATTGTTGAGGATGGTGTTAAAAAATGATATTACCTTTACTCGGACTACTATTGGGAATATTTATAGGTTTTTTATCCCCGATAACAATACCTATTCAGTATTCAACATATATGTCTATAGCAATTCTGGCTGCTTTGGACTCTGTTTTTGGCGGTATCAGATCAAGTCTTGAGAATACTTTTGACATTGAAATATTTATATCCGGTTTTTTTGCTAATGCAATTTTAGCAGCAATACTTACATATATTGGGGACCAGTTGGGAGTGCCTATATATTATGCTGCGGTTTTTGCATTTGGCGTTAGGCTATTTCAAAACTTTGCTATTATCAGAAGATATATTTTGGTCAGAATCAAAAAAGATAACAATTAAAACATGTAAAAATAAAGGAAATTTGTATTTAATGTTGAACAATATATAGAAATATAATTATGAAAGTAACATATTAAACATAAGAAATACAGTAAAATATAAGGAGGTCTTTAAGTGCTTGAATTTGATGTAGATGTTAACTCTTTTGCTTCAATAAAAGTTATTGGAATTGGCGGTGCCGGTAATAATGCTGTAAACAGGATGATAGCAGCAGGTTTAAAAGGGATTGAGTTTTATAGTATAAACACCGACTTACAAGCTCTTAGCATGTCGCAGACAGCAAATAAAATTCAAATAGGAGAAAAGCTTACAAAGGGATTAGGAGCCGGTGCTAACCCGGAAATAGGTAAAAAGGCGGCAGAAGAAAGCATAGAAGAAATAAAAAAGATATTAGAAGGGGCAGATATGGTATTTGTAACTGCGGGTATGGGTGGCGGTACAGGTACGGGTGCAGCTCCGATTGTGGCGCAAATCTCTAAAGATTTGGGTATTCTCACAGTGGGCGTTGTCACAAGGCCATTTGGTTTTGAAGGTAAAATCAGAAAAATGCAGGCAGAGAAAGGCCTCCTTGATTTAAGAGAAAAAGTAGATACATTGGTAACAATACCAAATGACAGATTACTTCAAATAGTAGATAAAAAGGCATCAATAGTCGATGCGTTTAGAATAGCCGATGATGTACTGAGGCAAGGGGTTCAGGGTATATCTGACCTTATAGCAGTGCCCGGGCTTGTGAATCTTGACTTTGCAGATGTCAAGACCATTATGCTTGGTAAAGGCCTTGCACATATGGGAATCGGAAAAGGCAATGGAGAAAACAGAGGAGCGGATGCTGTTAAGCAAGCCATTCAAAGTCCGTTATTGGAGACATCTATAGAAGGGGCTAAATGTGTTCTTCTTAACATCACAGGCGGCTCAGACCTGGGTATTTTTGAGGTTAATGAAGCTGCTGAACTTGTATTTCAATCGGCCGATCCGGATGCAAACATTATATTTGGTGCTGTGATAGATGAATCTTTAAAAGAAGAAATAAGAATTACAGTAATAGCCACCGGGTTTGACAATATCAAGCCGAGCTCCATATTTGGATTAGATGAAGTTGCAATTGATAAAGACATAGATATTCCAAAATCCTCATATAATGATGATGACATAGATATACCTCCTTTTTTGAGAAATAGATTTAAATAAACAATATAAGATAAAAGAAAGCCTATAATCAGTTAGCTTTGTAACTCGGAAACGGTGTCAAATACAATAATCTGTTATTATGGTTAAGCTAAAGTGCGAACAGAACATAAGCGGAATAAAAAGGTAGATATCTGACAACTTGACAAGGTAATTTATGACTGTATAATTATAATAGAGAGTGTACAACCTCTCTAACAAATAAAGAATGAGGAGGAAGAGTTTTTATGAAAAAAATCCTATGTGCACTGTTGGTTTTGACATTGGTTTTTTCCTTAGTTGCCTGCGGACAAAAGCCTGCTTCAGGTGGGGCTGAAGAGCAAGGCGGAGGCGAAGCAGAGGTAAAAGAAGACAACTGGAAAATAGCCATCATAACCAATACTGTATCGCAGAATGAAGAAGAGTATCGTTCAGCCGAGTTTGTTCAGAAAAAGTACGGTAAGGATAAAATTGTTCATGAGCTTTGGCCGGACAATTTCATGACAGAACAAGAACAAATGATCAGTGTTCTGACTAAACTTGCTGCTGACCCGGATATCAAAGCTGTAATTATAAACCAGGCTGTTCCGGGTACTAATCCGTCTGTAGATAAATTCTTAGAGGCAAGAGATAAAGATGATGTACTTATTGTTTACGCTTCCCCACAGGAAAATGCTCCTGACGTATCTGTACGTGCTGATTTCATACTACAACCTGATGAATTGGCAATGGGAAGCACTATACCTAATCAGGCAAAAAGACAGGGAGCCAAAACTTTGGTTCACTATTCATTCCCAAGGCATATGTCCATTCCTATGTTAGCAGAAAGACGTTCTCTGATGAAAGAGGAATGCGCAAAAATCGGTCTTGAATTTGTTGATGCAACAGCTCCGGACCCGACAAGTGAAGCCGGCGTAACAGGCGCCCAACAGTTTATACTTGAAGACGTACCGAAGATGGTAAAGAAATATGGTAAAGATACATCTTTCTTCTCCACAAACTGCTCAATGCAGGTTCCCTTGATTAAGGCTGCATTTGATGCCGGTGCAATATACAGTCAACCCTGTTGTCCGTCTCCTTACCATGGATTCCCTTCAGCTCTTGGATTGCAAGTACCTGAAGATATAGTCGGCGGGTTACAAGATGTAATAGACCAGACTACAAAAATTGTTGTAGATGCCGGTTTAGGCGGACGATTCTCAACTTGGCCGGTGCCTGCAGCTATGATGGCAACTATCGCAAGTGCAGATTATGCTGTTGAATGGATTGAAGGCAGAACAAACGGTAAGGTTGATGAGAAGGTTCTGGCAGATTGTATGGCCGATTATGCGGGACTGGAAATTTCTTTGAATCCATATGTAGAAGATGGAGTTTCATATGACAACTACTTACTATTCTTAATGGATTTCTTGACTTATGGAGACCTTCCAAATTAAAAACAGTGTGAGCAGATTTAAGTTGCAACCGGGCAACAAAAAATAAACTTATAATGAGGGTGTTTTGAAGCTGTTCGGCTTAGGACATCCTCATTCAGTTTGCATACCACGACTCTAAAGAGTATATGTGGCAGGAGGGATAATCTTGAGCGATAATTTACTCAGCATAAAAAACGTATCAAAAGAATTCAACGGAAACCGGGTGCTAAAGGATGTCAGTCTAAATATTAAAAAAGGTGAGATTCATGCGCTTATAGGTGAAAACGGGGCAGGCAAATCAACTTTAATGAATATATTATTTGGTATGTCGGTAATTCACAGTACAGGCGGATATAGCGGCAGTATAGAAATTGAAGATGAAGAGGTATTCTTTGCCTCGCCACATGAAGCCATGGATCACGGTATCGGTATGGTGCACCAGGAATTTATGCTAATACCCGGCTTTACAATTACTGAAAATATAAAAATAAATAGAGAAATAACTAACCCAAACCCAATAAGCAGGATTTTCGGTAAACAATTCGAAAGTTTGAACATGAAACGAATGAATAAAGATGCGCGCATAGCGCTTGACACCATGGGCATGGGTATTGAGGAATATACTCTGGTGGCTGGATTGCCGGTCGGACATATGCAATTTATTGAGATAGCACGTGAAATTGATAAAACCGGGATTAAATTACTGGTCTTTGATGAACCAACGGCGGTTCTGACTGAATCCGAGACACAAAACTTATTGGCCGCTATAGAAAGATTGGCAGCCAAGGGGATTGCAATTATTTTTATAAGCCACCGTTTGGAAGAAGTAATGCAAGTTTCACATAGGTTTACTATTTTGCGAGATGGAGAACGTGTTATTACCAAGGATACCAAAGACAGTAATGTATATGAGATTGCAGAGTTAATGGTAGGCCGTAAGGTTGATTTTGAAAGGGCAGAGGACCTTACGCGTAGGATTAGTGATGAAACAGTTCTAAGCATTAAAAATTTAGAAGTTAAAATGCCCGGTGAAGATGTCAAAGGTTTTAATTTAGAAGTAAAAAAGGGCGAAATTGTAGGCATTGGCGGTTTGGCGGGACAAGGAAAACTTGCAATAGCCAATGGGATCATGGGAATATTCCCTTCACGAGGCGAGGTAATCTTTGAAGGCCGCCCTTTAGAGCTTAATAATCCAAAGGCTGCCATAACATCTGGATTAGGTTTTCTAAGTGAAGACAGAAAAGGTGTGGGGCTTCTTTTAGATGAGTCTATAGAATTAAATACAATTTTTACTGCTATGCAGACTCATGGTGAATTTCTCAACTTTGGCATAATGAATGTTCACAGCATACGAAATCATACTAAAAAGATGATAAAAGATTTGGATATACGCTGTACATCATCATTGCAACATGTAGGGAGTCTCTCCGGTGGCAATCAACAGAAAGTTTGCATGGCACGGGCGTTGACTCAGAAACCAAAGTTGCTGCTTGTCAGTGAACCGACTCGGGGAATAGATGTAGGGGCAAAAAAGCTTATTTTGGATTTATTGAAAAAACTCAATGAGGAACAAGGGATGACTATTATCATGACATCATCTGAATTAGCCGAACTTAGAAGTATCTGTGATAGGATTGCCATTGTATGTGATGGGAAAGTTGAGGGTATTTTGTCCCCCGATGCTTCCAATGCGGAATTTGGGTTAATGATGTCCGGTACCCGTGCTAAATCCCAGGTAGGGGGTGTACAATAATGTTAGAACGTAATGTGGTTGAAGAAAAGGCCGTTAAAAAGGGGCCTTTTGATAAATTAGTAAAAACTATAGGTCTGCCAACGTTGATAATAGCTGCTTTTTTCATATTAGTTGTAATAACAGCCGCTGTTTTAAAACAGTCTTTGGCTATATTATTTAGTGATATACTGAGGCGTTTTGGTATGAATGGCCTATTAGTCTTAGCCATGGTTCCGGCAATTAAATCAGGTACAGGGCCGAATTTTGCCTTACCATTAGGAATTATATGTGGTTTGTTAGCATGGACAATAGGAATAGAGGCCGGTTTTATGGGCATAACATTAGTGCTTATAGTTTCCTTGATGGCTATTGTTTTTGCAGTAATAATGGGCTATGCATATGGAAGGCTTTTAAATGCCGTGAAAGGCGCAGAGATGACTATTGCTACTTATACCGGTTTTTCTATCGTTGCTCTTATGGCTTTGGTCTGGCTTATGGCACCTTTTAAGAGTAAACAGATGGGATGGATGATGGGAGAAGGGTTGCGTGAGACAATTAAATTAGATGGTGTCGAAGCAGCTCAGATTTTCAACAACTTTTTATCATTTGAAATATTTGGTGTATCAGTGCCGACGGGATTGCTATTAGTCTTTTTTGCCTTTTGTTTTCTTGTTTGGTTATTTTTTAGAACAAAAATCGGTGTTGCAATAGTAGCCGGTGGTAGTAATCCTGAATTTGCAGCAGCTTCCGGTATTGATATTGATAAAAATAGAGTTATAGCAAACATTCTTTCTACGGTTTTGGGTGCTTTGGGAATAATTCTTTATTCGCAAAGTTACGGTTTTTTCCAACTTTATTCAGGACCGCTGATGATGGCATTTCCCGCCGTTGCAGGGGTGTTGATTGGAGGCGCAACGGCTTCCAAAGCGAACATATCTCATGTTATAATCGGAACATTTTTATTTCAGGGCTTGCTAACCGCATCAATGCCGGTGGCTAATCAATTATTTGAGGGCACCGACTTATCGGAAATAATGCGTGTGGTTTTGCAAAACGGAATTATTCTTTATGCCCTTACCCAAGTTAAAGGAGGTGGCAAAGAATGAAGAATAGGAAGAAGATTAATCTAAAACAAATGTCATCGCTAATGGACAATATTGTTCCTATGATATTTATAGCATTCACACTTTTAGGTTTTATATTGACAACTAATGTGCCCCTCAGCTTTTTTCTATCGGAACTTTCAAGCAGATTCTATCGTAACGCTTTTATTGTTTTATCACTTGTCATTCCTGTTATAGCAGGCCTGGGATTGAACTTTGGTATAGTGATAGGGGCTATGAGTGCACAATTATCTATAATAATAATCAGATATCTTAGTATCGAATTTCTGCACCTAAGCGGATCCATGGAATTGATACTTTGCTTCGCCTTGACACTGCCTATTGCAGCGCTTATAGGATTTTTGACGGGTAAGCTTTATAATAAAACCAGAGGACAGGAAATGATAGCGAGCTTAATTGTCGGTTTCTTTGCAAATGGGGTGTATCAGTTTATTCTGCTTTTTGCCACAGGTGTAATCATACCTGTACGCTCGAGTCACCCAATGATAAAACCTGATGGCGTGGGTGTACGTATGACTGTAGACATGGGTGATCTCCATTATTCCCTGGAAAACATTCTTAAGGTTCCATTTTTATTGGCAGCGCTTCTAATTTCCGTGATATTATTGGCCTTGGTAGTTTTTTTCTATCTAAGAGATAAAAAACAACCGAAAAAGGT
>JAAYKT010000172.1 GCA_012522255.1 Clostridiales bacterium | reverse complement strand
GATACGGAGTATCATGAAATAAATGAAGTGTAAAAATATTTGTTGTGAAATTATAAGGCTATTAGGTAATCCATGGATACCAAAGAATAATAATTTGGAGTATTATAATTGTAATTATTATAGCTTAGGGTATAATAATTACAGAGGTGGTTTTTGTGCGATATCTTAATAGGTATAAAGAATTGGATTTTCTAAAAAGGGAATATAACAAGAATGAGGCTTCTCTTATAATACTGTATGGTAGACGGAGAATCGGAAAAACTGCATTAGCGACAGAATTTATAAAGGACAAAGAGGCTTTGTATTATTTGGCAACTGAGGAATCAGAGGATATTAATCGAAGACTTTTTAAAGACGTTGTTGCTGACTATATTGGAAATGATATATTAAAAAGTGCGACCATTGACAAATGGGATTTAATATTCCAGGCTTTATCGGAGTTTAGACCTTATGAGAAAAAGGTTATAATCTTAGATGAATTTCAGTATCTTGGAAAATCAAATCCCGCTTTTCCGTCTATTTTTCAAAGAATATGGGACACAATACTGAGGAATAAAAAATTTATGGTGATCTTATGCGGTTCGCTTATATCCATGATGGAATCACAAACCTTAAATTACAGCAGTCCTCTTTATGGTAGGCGCACAGGTCAGATTGAGCTGCAGCAGATTCCTTTTACCTATTACAAGGACTTTTTTCCTGACAAAAGTAGAAAGGGTTTGATTGAGTTATATAGTGTCACAGGCGGTGTCCCGAAGTATATTGAACTGTTTTATAATAACCGGGATTTGTTTGGTGGTATTAAGAACAATATTTTAAACAAATCAAGCTTTTTATTTGAGGAGCCAAGATATCTTTTAATGAATGAAGTAAGCGAAATAGGCAGCTATTTTTCCATAATAAAAACTATTGCCGCAGGTAATCACAAACTGTCTAAAATTGCCGGAAGCATCGGTTTAAAACAAACAGGCATCACTAAGTATTTAAAAACATTGATAGATTTGGATATTTTAGTTCGGGAGGTACCGATTACGGAAGATTTACCCGAAAAGAGTAAAAAAGGCCTTTATCGGATTAAAGATAATTTTATTAATTTCTGGTTTAAATTTATTTATCCTAACTTGAGTTTTATTGAGCAAGGATATGAAGCACTTGTTGAAATGATAATAAAGAATAATATAATCGATAATCACGTCTCTTATGTATATGAGAATATTTGCAAGGAAGAAATGTGGGAGTTTAATAAAGAAGGTAAGTGGAGTTTTCATTTTAATAAGGTTGGCAGATGGTGGGACAAAGACACTGAAATAGATATTGTTGCCTTGGATACCGAAAATAATAATATCATATTTGGAGAATGTAAGTACACTGATAAGAAAATGGACGTTAATATATTTAATTCCCTTTTGTTGAAGGCCAATAAAGTCAGTTGGAGGCGAAATGTCAGAAAGGAATGGTTTGTTCTTTTTAGCATAAACGGATATACGGATGAATTGCAGGATTTGGCACAAAAAAGGAAGGATTTGTTGCTAAGGTAACAAGTATTGGAGAATTTATAGTATGTGGCATGCGGCAAAATGCTCCGGGGATATTTCCTGTAAGGTCGGTTCTTCCTCTCGGCAAATATCCTTAGCATAAGGGCATCTCATATGAAAAACACAGCCTTTGGGCAAGTCTATGGGGCTTGGGATTTCACCTTCTATCAGCAATTTTTTCCCCTTTTTCTTAATCCCCATTTTCGGCATTATATCTATTAAAGCTTTGCTGTAGGGATTGCAGGGGTTTT
This sequence comes from Clostridiales bacterium, assembly GCA_012522255.1. Lineage (GTDB taxonomy): Bacteria > Bacillota > Clostridia > Lutisporales > Lutisporaceae > JAAYKT01. The sequence continues at coordinate 4,534 of JAAYKT010000172.1, read as the reverse complement.
TTATTATTTCGTCTCCGCTTCCTATTTCCAATATCTTACCAAGATACATTATGGCAATCCTATCTGACAGTACCCAAGCAAGAGACAGATCATGGGTGATAAAAATATAAGATACATTGTATTTATCTCTTTGCTCTATCATAAGCCTAAGTATATCCGCCCTTATGGATACATCAAGCATTGACACGGGCTCATCCGCTATTATAAAGTCCGGTTCAAGTATTATTGTTCCTGCTATAGCAACTCTTTGCCTTTGGCCACCGGAAAGTTCATGGGGATATCTGTTCAAAAAATAATTTGTAGCCGGTAGGCCTGATTGCACCAATGCGGCTTTTACTCTCTCATTTAATTCAGTGCTTTCTTTAATCATGCTATTTACCTTAAGAGGTTCAGCCACAATATCATAAACAGTATTTTTGGGATTTAGAGATTGATAAGAGTCTTGAAAAATCATCTGTGCTTTTCGCCTGTATTCTCTTATTTCATCTTTATTTGCTTTCAAAATATTTCTATCATTAAACAATATTTCGCCTTGTATCATATTTTTTTCAATAAGTCTAAGAACAGCTTTGCCGGCAGTGGTCTTGCCGGAGCCGCTTTCTCCTACCATAGAGAGTATTTCGCCTTTTTTTATATTAAAACTGATATCGTTTACCGCATGTACATATTTATTATTTTTGCCTTTCATTAAATTAATAAAGCTTTCCTTTATCGGATAATTGACTTTCAGGTTATGGACCTTAAGCAAATCTTCCATTAAAGGGCACCCCCTTTATGGCATGAATAACTATGGGTATCTGAAATATAACAAGGTTTTGGTTCCACACTTGCGCATATCCCGTCGGCAATGGGGCATCGAGGGTGAAACCTGCAGCCCGCCGGAGGGTTTGTCAAATCCGGGGGATATCCGGGTATTGATGAAGGCATATGTTTTTCCTTGTCTAAGTCCGGAAAGGATTCAAGTAAAAGCTTTGTATAGGGATTCATGGGCTTTTCACAAATCTCGTTAGTTTTACCTCTCTCAAGTATCTTGCCGCCATACATTATTGCGGTGTGTTGACAGTTTTCCGCTATTATAGATAAATCATGGGTTATCAATATCATTGACATATTAAGTTCATTTTTTAGTCTTTCGATGAGATCAAAGATTTGTGCCTGCACCATTACATCAAGAGCCGTTGTTGGTTCATCCCCTATAATGATTTTCGGCTTAAGGGACAGCGCCATGGCTATCATAACCCTCTGTTTCATGCCGCCGCTGAATTCGTGGGGATAGCGGGTTACTCTTTTTTTATCTATTTCAACCATATCAAATAGTTCCAGCACCCTTTTCTTACATTCCGTTACACTAATTTTTTCATGAAGGAGAATGGCTTCCTTTATTTGTTCTCCCACAGTCAGCACAGGGTTTAACGCGTTCATGGCTCCTTGAAATATTATGGAGATTTCTTTCCACCTGAATTTTCTTATGTCTTCTATGCTTTTTTTGGTCAAATCCATCCCTTTGTAAAGGATTTCACCATCGGCTATCCAACCGTTTTTAGGAATCAGCCTCATAATAGATAAAGCAGTAGTGGTTTTACCGCAGCCAGATTCTCCGACCAGCCCCAAGGACTCACCTTCGTTTAATGAAAAACTGACATCATCCACGGCTTTAAATTTCTCTTTTCCTATTTCGAAATATGTTTTTAGGTTTTTTACTTTTAAAATTTCCATGTTATCTGCTCCTCAGTTTTGGGTTGAGTATTTCGTCGAAAGCATAACCCATAAAAGTAAAAGAGAGTACTAAAAGAAGGACACAGACTCCCGGGGGAATCAGATACCAATAAGCCTTATTGGTAGCGGCACCGGACTCAAAAGCAAAATGCAGCATCATCCCCCAACTTGGTTTGGTGCTGTCGCCCATTCCTAAAAAGCTTAGGGTTGTTTCCGAGAGTATTGATGCTGCGGTTATCAGTATTGTGTTTGAAAAAACTATTGGAAAAACATTGGGTAGGATATGCCTCATAATTACATGGGTCGGTGAAGAGCCTATGGCTTTGGCCCTTTCTATAAATTGCCTCTCTTTTATTGTAAGGGTTTGGGCTCGGACCAGTCTCGCTGTGCCGGCCCAACCCGTAAGCCCTATAACCAATATTATATTCCATAAACCGGAGCCTAAAAGCGCCGCAAGAATAAGCATCAAAGGAAGCCAAGGAAGGACTAAAAAAACATCTGTAAGCCTCATGAGAAGGATATCGGTTTTGCCTCCCAAGTATCCGGATATTAATCCCACCAAAGTTCCCAATACCATTGATATAACTGTTGCAAGGAGCCCAACGGACAAGGAAATCCTGCTTCCTGCAACCAAGGCACTGAATACATCCCTCCCCAAATCATCGGTACCCAATATATGCACCTTGTCGGGAGGCTTGAGCTTGTCAACTACTTCTCCAAAGCTAAGGGGATCATATTTAACTATGTTTGGACCCATTATGGCAGCAAATAAAAAAATTAGAAAAAGTATAAGACCTGCCAATCCCATTTTGCTTTTCTTAAAGCCCATCCAAAAATATTTCAAGATCTCATCTCCTAACTGTTCACACGGGGATCGAGATATCCGTACAATATATCGGAAATAAAATTTGCCCCCACGACACCTAGTCCGGTGATCAAAAAGATGCCTTGCAGCAAAGGATAATCCCTGGCCTGTAATGCATCATACATAAGCCTCCCTAATCCGGGCCAGGAAAAAACTGTCTCCACTTGCAAAGCACCTGTTATGGTAAATCCTAAGTTCATAGAAATCAATGTAACCATGGGAATCATGGCATTGAGAAGAGTGTGCTTCTTTAATATACTTTTTTCATCCATACCTTTTGCTTCTGCTGTGATGATGTAATCTTCCGTGAGTATATCTATTAAAGTGCTCCTCATTATGAGCATGTATTCACCTATAAGCACCAAAGACAAAGTCAGTGCAGGTAAAAATATATGGCGGCCAATATCGGTCCATCTGTTAAAGCCTTGTACAAAGACCATACCCGGGGACAACATGCCGGAAGTAGGGAACATTCTCAGATGAACGCTGAAAAAGGTCATCATAAGTATTCCCAGCCAAAAAGTAGGCATGGCGTAAGTAATGAGAGAAAAGCCCATAGCCGCAATGTCAATGCTTTTTCCTCTCTTCCAGGCAGCGACGACACCTAAGAACAAGCCGGCAACGATTGCAATTATTTCTGCCAAAATCGTTAAGAGAAGGCTCGCCATAAGACGTTCAGTGATTATACCCGCCACCGGTTTTTTATAAATAAACGAATTGCCCATGTTGCCTTTGGTTAGGTCCTTTAAATAAATAAAAAACTGCTGATACCACGGTTTGTCAAGCCCAAACATTTGCCTTACCTTTGCCACGGCTTCCGCTGACATATTGGGATTGCGGACCAAAACGCTGACCGGGTCCCCCGGCATAATCCGAAAGAGAAAATAGTTCAGTACCAATATTGTAAATACAGTAAATAGGGCAAAGAACAATCTTTTTAAAAAATAGGACCTGTTCATTTATTGCCACTCGTCTTTCGATTTTTTCTTCTTTTTTAAAACCATGGTAATCACACCAATCAGTGCAATTCCCCCTACAGTATAAAGAACAAAGCTGTGGCTTTCGCTTTTCGTGGTCTCTTTTTCCACTGCGGGTTGTGCATCGACTGTAGAAACATTTAAATAATTAAAGGGTGTATCAGCATAAAAAATTGCCCCGTTCACTGTTGGTTTTAAACCTTTGAGCCTGTCTTTTCTGACAAGTTGCAACTCTTTTTCGTACATCAAAATTATATATGGCAAATCTTCATATAATACTTTCTGTGCTTCGTATACATAATTTTGTCTTTCATCAAAATCCATAATTGAGGCCTGTTTATTTACTATCTTGTCATACTCGGGATTACTATAAAAAGAATCATTAAGGTTATCGATTTGGCTTGTAGTCAATACGCGAAGAAGTGTGCTGGGATCTACATCGCCACCCCAACCCCAAATAAACATATCAAAATCTGAATTGTCGTAAATCCTATCCGTAAGGGCGCCATCGTCTAAAGTTTCTATGTCTGTTTCTATTCCGACATCCTTTAAGTAGCCTTTTATCATTTGGCCTGCCTTTATCTCCATTACATTATCGGATCTTAACAGTAATTTAAACTTGAGCTTTTTGCCTCTTTCATTTTCTCTGATTCCGTCTCCGTCCCTGTCTATATAATCAGCCTTTTCCAATATCTCTTTTGATTTTTCCGGGGAAAACTTTCTAAGTTCATCGACAGTGGGATTGTAATGATAAAGTTTTTGGGAAATAGGTATCATAGTGGTACCGATTTCGCCCTCCCCTTCATAAACCATGTCTATTATTTTTTGTTTGTCCATGGCATATTCAATGGCTTGCCTGATCCTTTTATCAAGAATAAGGGGGTTGCCTTTAGATTTTCCATCAGATCTGCAGTTAAATGCTATCTCTGTAAAACCGTTTTCACTAAAATCATAAATACTGATGTTTTTATCATCT
>JAAYKT010000171.1 GCA_012522255.1 Clostridiales bacterium | reverse complement strand
AGATGCGCCTGTATCACGTATGGAAGCAAGGGCAATTGACGCAACACTGACAATTATGTGTCGTGGAGATGAAAAATGCTACATGAAAACTTTGCCGTTGTTTGAATGTATAGCAAATAATATTCAATATATGGGTACACATGGTAATGGTCAGTTGACGAAATTGATTAACCAACTTTTATTTGATATAAATGTCGCGGCTCTGGCTGAGATATTGCCGTTATCGGTTAAAATGGGACTTGATCCTGAGAAAGTTGAAAAGGTTATAAATAGTGGAACCGGTAGAAGTTATGCTTCTGAGTTTTTCATACCCCGTATTTTAAAAGGAAATTTTGATGAAGGGTATCCGATGATACACGCTTATAAGGATATCATTAGCGGTGTTGAATTGGGTGTAAACGAGGGCATACCATTGCCGGTACTTGCAGCAGCAGCCACCACATATCAATTAGCCTTAAAAAAGGACATAGGCAATGAAAGTAAAGCTGCTATGATTAAAGTTTACGAAGATTTATTGTCTGTTGAGTATCGGATTAAATAACAGCAAAATATTTTATGCTTATTGTTTTCATGTGTTATAACTTTATAAGATGTTGATGATGTGAATAGTGATGAAATATTTAGTGGTAATAAAAGGGGGTATTGAAAAATGAAGAAGTTTCAGGCTGAAAATGAACGAAAAGAGGCTTATTATGTAGGACTTATGAATTCGGTGGGATACAGAAACAAGGATATTGACAAACCGGTAATCGGAATTGTGAATTCATGGAATGATGTAAATCCTGGGCATAAGCCATTGCGTGAACTTGCCCAATATGTAAAAGAAGGAATCTGGGCGGCTAACGGGACTCCGGCGGAATTTAATGTTCCGGCACCTTGTGATGGGATGGCGCAAATGCGCGGGATGAATTACGTCCTTCCTTCAAGGGATCTTATTGCAGGTTCCATAGAAGCTATGGTTGAATCACATGCTTTTGATGGTTTAGTATTTTTATGTTCCTGCGATAAAATAGTTCCCGGAATGTTGATAGCAGCAGCGAAGCTCGACCTGCCATGCATATTTTTAACAGCTGGATCTATGATACCTTATGAGGCAGATGGGAAATCTTATGTCACTCCTGATTTAAAAGAGGCCATTGGTTCAGTGAATTCAGGAAAAATTACCGAAGAAAAGTTCAGATGTTTTAAAGAAAATATTTGTTATTCTGCGGGCACATGTTCAATGTATGGTACTGCCAACACTATGGGGGTATTTACCGAGGTTATTGGAATTGCACCTGTTGACTCAACTACAATGTTATTTTGTTCTGCAGCAAAATGCAGACAAGCCCGTGATGTGGGTGAGCAAGTTGTTAAATTGGTTTCAGAGAATAAAAAATTTACGCATTTCGTAACTAAGGAAGCATTTTATAATGGGATTCGCCATGTTTCGGCAACCGGTGGTTCCACAAATTTTGTGATACATTCTTTGGCTATTGCAGAGATATTGGGCTATGGCATTAATCTTGCGGAATTTGATCGAATACAAAAAGAAATACCTGTTATCGCTAAATTCAAGCCTTCATCAAAATACAATATGTATGATTATTATAAAGCAGGCGGGGTCATGTCTACATTAAATGCAATAAAGAAATATCTTGACTTAACTGCGAAAAATGTTATGGGCAGCACCTTGGGTGAATTACTGCAACGTTTTAGTGCCGCAGTCAACACAGAAATAGTTCATGGTATAGATAATTCATTCCATGAAAATGGATGTTTTGCAATTCTCTATGGTAACCTGGCACCTAATGGTTGCGTAGTTAAAAAAAGTGGTGTAGCACCATCAATGTTTTATCATAGAGGGCCGGCTGTTGTCTTTGATTCCGAAGAAGATGTAATGGAACATCTTTTAAACTCTGACGTTAAACCGGGAAGTGTATTGGTTATAAGATACGAGGGGCCTAAAGGCGGACCGGGTATGCGTGAAATGTCTATACCGGCTGCGACCTTGGTTGGTATTGGACTTCATACTTCTGTAGCGATGATTACAGACGGGCGTTTCTCTGGAGCGACTCATGGTCCTTGAGTTGGACATATTTCGCCGGAAGCATATGAAGGCGGCCCGATAGCACTGGTTAGGAATGGCGATATGATAACTATTGATT
>JAAYKT010000170.1 GCA_012522255.1 Clostridiales bacterium | reverse complement strand
TTCATATGGCCCCATCGTAATGGGCTTAAGGGTCTGTTTTTCGTACTTTTCAAATAGCTCTTTACGGCTATAATCTCTACCCTGAAAATTGATTGAATTTGCCTTTATTACTAACTCTTTTATAGCCTCGTTTAGTCTTGTTATACTATCAAATGAAGAGTTGCGTAAAGGAGAAAACACGCGATTATAAGTAAGATTTACTGCTGCCTCTACAAGTGACTTATCTTTTGGAGAGTATGGCCTAGTGGGATCTACAATAGCTCCATAGTGATTTGCCATAGAAAGAAAAGAGTCATTAATGGTTGCTTGATATTTACTGGCTAATATTACGCCTGATTTTAAGTTATCCAAAATAAGGGTTCTTGGAACACCTCCAAAAAAATTAATAGCATTAGATACACCACTAATATAATCTTCCATCTTTTGGCTATGCATGGCTTCTACATAAAAATAATTACTCCCTCCAAGCATACAAACCAACACTTCTTCTTTTACTGTTCTCTTCAACAGAGTGTTGTAATAAGAGATCTTTCGCCCGGTAAAATCTATATACAACTCTTCCCCGTATTCATGTTCCATGTGCATTGATACACTATCACGCTTAAGCCATTGATAATAATGGTGACACATTTGAGAATAACTATAGCCATCGGGTGATTTGCTGCGGTATTCTTGCCACAAGGTTAATTTGGTAACTCGATGCTGCTTTATCTCTTTTTTAAAATAAGGAAAAAGAGATTCTAAATACTTATACTCTTCTTTATCATCTACAATTGAAACATCTGCTTTAAATAAAGCTTCAGCTTCAATATCGGAAAGAGATAGTATCTGCTGAGTTGTTAATGAAAGTAACTTCATCTTTTGAAGATAAAGGGCGACGGTTTTTCTGTCGATACATAACCGTCTGGAGATCTCTCTCTGTGAAAGACCATGGTCGATTTGTTGTAAAATTTGTTTTACTTTGCTCATAGTTATCTGTTTTCCTGCCATAGTAAGTTATTTATGTGTTGCAAGTACAAAAATAACGTTACTGCATTAGAAACTGTAACTGGAGGAGAGTTAGAGTAATTTAGCTCTCCTTTTTTATATTAAAGATACTGGCCCGGTATGGTCCAGTACCGTGGTCCTGCATCTTCCAGCGGACTGGCCCGATATGTTCAAGAATATACAGGATGAGGCCGGGCGGAAATCCGAGGTAACTGTAACAGACATTAAAAAATATCTGGATTTTTTAAAGTAGAACTTTAGTTTTTCACGATTTATAGTATACAATTTTGGAACTGAATTCCGAAATTGTATATTTGTACTATGAAAATTGTTCGAACAGCAGAAAAAGAGCTAAAGTCACTGGCCAAACAGTTTAAAACAGTGGCTGTAGTGGGCCCTAGGCAGTCAGGAAAAACTACTTTGGTAAGAATGGCTTTCCCGGAAAAGACTTATGTCAATCTGGAAAATCTCGATACAAGGCGCTTTGCAATAGAAGATCCCCGTGGTTTTATAGCTAATTACCCTGACGGAGCAATATTGGACGAAGTTCAACGTACTCCCGATATATTTTCTTATCTTCAACAGGTAATAGATGAAAATCCCTCCAAAGGCCGGTTTATTCTCACCGGGTCAAACAATTTTCTTCTTCAGGAGAACATATCGCAGAGTTTAGCGGGAAGAGTCGGTTATCTCTATCTGCTCCCATTGTCACTTGAGGAATTAAATGAAAACAAGCTATCTGTCAATGAATTACTGTATAAAGGGTTTTATCCGGCTTTATATGACGCACAGGGACAAATAGATTTCGGGAAATATTTTACCAATTACATCCGCACTTACGTAGAAAGAGACGTTAGGCTCATACGCAATATAACTGATTTATACGCTTTTGAGCGATTTCTTCGGTTGTGCGCAGGACGTATCGGACAGTTGCTCAATATGAACAGCTTGGCGATAGAAACCGGAGTGGACAATAAAACTATTGCTGCATGGATTTCAGTTTTGGAAGCGAGTTTTGTTCTTTTCCGACTCCAACCCTATCATAGAAACTTCAATAAACGCATCGTAAAAATGCCCAAGCTTTATTTTTACGATACCGGGGTGGCATCGGCATTATTGGGAAT
>JAAYKT010000169.1 GCA_012522255.1 Clostridiales bacterium | reverse complement strand
TAGGAATTAAGCCAAATTTGTTGTTAATACCGTAATTAAGACCAAATTGAACAGTACCGAGGATGAGTTTATGAATCATAAGTATACTCAGGATTAAAAATAGCCATCCTTATTATATCGTAAAATATATTGTCGTATACAACGTGTTTTTTATATACACCTTCAAGTACAAATCCAATTTTTTTATATAATGCCACCGCATTGGTGTTTTTAGCAACAACTCCTAAAGTAATCTTTCTTAATTTGTATTCTTCATAAAAAAAATAGTCAATTATTTTTCGTGATGCTTCTTTGCCATAACCTTTGCCCCACTCCGTTTTATCGCCTAATAAAATTCCGTATTCTCCAAATCCATGTCTAATATTTATTGGGTCAATTTTGATATTGCTAATATGCTTATTATTTTCTTTTAAATGTATAGACCAAATATGGATTTTTTGATCAATGGAATAATCAACATATTCCTTCAACATATCCATTGAATAACCACCTCTAGTTTCAAGATACTTATACACTTCTGAATCATTTAACCAAGTTCTATAACGCTCAGTAATAACATCCCTTGAGAAAGGCTTTAAAATTAGTCTGGATGTTACTAAAGTTTTCATTTATAAAAATTATTTACTGTTTCAATAACAAAATTTTGTTCTTCTGTAGTAAGTGTTGGATACATCGGTAAGCTTAAACAATGTTTATAATATTCTTCAACTTGAGGATAGTCGCCTTCCTTATATCCTTCATTTCTATAATAAGGCATCAAGTGTGCAGGAATATAATGTATTTGTGCTAATATATTTTGTGAATGCATATATTTATAAAGGTTAAGCCGATTTTTAACTTCAATCACATACAAATGATAGGCATGACCTTCTACTACTCCTGATTGACCTAAAACATAATCTTTATTTTTAAATGCATTGAAATAAACATTTGCAATATCTTTTCTTCGATTGATACCTTCCGAAGCTCTCTTTATTTGGCTTAAACCTAAAGCTGACTGAATATCTGTCAACCTATAATTGTATCCAAGTTGTTGCATCTCCATATACCACCCAGGGTATGTAGCCTCATTAATATATCCACCAGTGGCAAATTCTTTAGAGTTAAAATAATTATCATTATTTTTTGTAATACCATGCGATCGTAATCTCAGAAGTTGCATATAAACATCGAAGTTATTCGTTGTAATCATGCCACCTTCGCCACAAGCAATATGTTTTACCGGATGAAAGGAGAATATTGCTAAATCTGCAAATTTCCCATTTCCACAATTTTGCTTTACTCCGTTCGAATCTACAAAAAAACCACCTGGGGCGTGACAAGCATCTTCAATAATCCATAATTCATATTTATCGGCCAATTTGCGGTACTCTTCAAGATTCACTGCTCTTCCTGTAAAATCAACAGGTATAATGCCCTTATATGTCCCCTTGGGGGCATTTTCTAATAATTGTTTAATACAATTAATATCTATAAGGTATGTTTCAGGATCTATGTCGGCAAAAACCACTTCACCTCCACAAAAACGCACACAGTTAGCTGAAGCCACAAAAGTGATAGGTGTAGTAATAACCTTGTCTCCTGGCTTAACATTCATAGCTATAGCGCTTAGATGTAAAGCTGCAGTACCACTT
>JAAYKT010000168.1 GCA_012522255.1 Clostridiales bacterium | reverse complement strand
TCTTATAACTGTCATATATACGTTAGAATTGGAAAAATGCTCCGGTAATCCTTCATCTTTGTTAAAAACCATGTGAAGATAATGAACATTTTCATCAAATATTACTCTTTCAACAGCTTTTTCGTCGCCTTGAGCTAATTTAAATACTTGCTCCACCAAATATATCACCTCCTCGGGTAAATTATATCATATTTTATCCTAATAAAAGTAGCAATTTTTGACTTTTAACGACATCGATACTTTAATTTTTACTGTTAACATTATAGCCTATCCATAATAACAGATCATTGTATTTGACACAATTGCAAGTTACAAGGCTAACGGCCCGCGGGTTGGCATGGAAACCAGCCTCTGCAACGAGCGAAATCAAAAATTATACTTTATGTTGTTTGAATAGCACAAAAAAATAAAAAAACATCCCTGCATAAATAGCAACTGAAGCCCGAGATGATATTTTAATGTTACAAAAATAATAGCACGACACCGGCTATGGACACAAGTGCTCCTAATATTTCCCTGGGAAGCACTTTATCTTTAAAAATCATTATTGATATTGGTATTATTATAACCGGTGAAATGGATGAAATAGATGACACAATGCCGGCTGCAGTATATTGTAGAGCAATTAATAATAGCACCACACCTATAAAAGGGCCGAAAACAGAGCCTATAACTATTTGCCTTATAGCCTTTTTTTGCTTAAAAGCATCTTTTATCTCTGTCCATTTTTTACCCACTGTTATTATAATTGAATAGCCTACGAAGGCTGCAACAAGTCTTATTTGTGTTGCCGCAAAAGGGTTATACGTACCCATACCAAATTTGCCGAACACCAAACCAAGAGCCTGTCCCACAGCTCCCAAAGAAGCATAAATTATTCCTTTTACAGGCCGGTTAAGAGAAACTTTATTCCCCTCCGGATTTCTACTTAATATAACAAGGCTTATGCCTGCCATAGTCAAAGCCATACCCACTAATCCCAAAGGTGAAATCCTTTCGCCCATAATTAAAAAACTTGCGATTGCCGTAATAGGCGGAGCTGCCGACATAATTAGCAGCGCTATACGTGAACCTAACTCCACCAAAGATGCAAAAAGAAAAATATCACCCAGGACAAAGCCCAAGGTTCCGGAAGCAAGCAGCCAAAACCAAGTGTGCCCAGTTGCATCCGTTGGTAAAGCAAGGCCTCGCGAAAAAAAAGCAGATATGCTTAATAAGAGGAAGGCTATAAATAACCTTATATAGCTCACCGATAATGAACCCACAGATTTACCTGCAGACTCATAGGCTATTGCATTAATTGTAAAACATACAGCTGTAAGAACAGCAGCTATTTCTCCTATATGTGATTGCATTTTTTCCTCCATCAGTGTATTAAATTAGTTTACACTAATTCATTATATACCGACTTTGAAAAAAATCAAACTTTTAAAAAAAACTATCTGCTCTTGATACTGTCCGCTATAACTTATCACGCATGAACATATTGATTGTTAATGTTACCGAATTAATTTCACCAAGTTACAATATTTAAGGCCTGTGTGATTGGAGCGGAACCCCGATTGAACTACGACAGTGTTTTTTCTTAATCTGCGATAGCATATGAATCTAAAAAGTTTTTTAGCTCATCTTTTGCATTTTCATATTGTTCTTGCACTTTCTCTACATCTTCTTTTGATAATTTATCATTTTCATACTTTCCTATCGCGAGCTCAAACTCCCATTTTTTTATTTCATAATTTTGGAGTTTTAAGGTCCCTTCTATTGTATTAGGCCAGTTATAAAAGCCAAGGGTTTGTATTTCCCAACCCGTATTACCTACCTGATCCAAAACTTCTTTTGATATTTTTGTTTTACTTTTTTCTGTAAGTTTTTTAAAGCCTTCCAATGCTTTCATGACTTGATCAATTCTATATTTGGACTGTTCTAATGAAAACGAATTTTAGAGAGTGTCTGCTCCCAAATT
>JAAYKT010000167.1 GCA_012522255.1 Clostridiales bacterium | reverse complement strand
GTATAAAGAAGATGATGAGAAAGAAAAAGATGAGGAGAACAAAGACAGAGAGGGTGAGCTTGAAGAGGATTTGGGAAAAGAAGATGAAACAGAAGAAGAACTTGAGGATATACAGGCCGAGGCAAGGATAGCAGGACTCAGGATATTGGATTTGGTGGGAAGAGGAGAGAATAAACCTCTCAGAATTTACGATAAGGATTTAAAGGCATACAGAGATGTGGATTTTAAAGATATAGTGATTTTGCTTAGGACTGTAAGAAAATGGGCTGACACCTTTGAAGAAGAATTGGGGGCCATGGAGGTACCGGTTTTTGCCGATACGGGCACCGGTTATTTTAAAAGGATAGAAATACAGATTATTCTGTCTCTCCTTCAGATAATTGATAATCCCCTGCAGGATATTCCACTATTGTCAGTATTGCGGTCACCCATTGGCGGGTTCAGCGCCCAGGAGCTTTTGGATGTAAGAGAGCTTGGCAGAAACGTTTCTTTTTACGAGGCTGTTTTATTTGCAAGCAATAACGATGATGAAATCGGCAAAAAGGCTTCTTTATTCTTGATGAGACTCAAAAAATGGAGAGAAAAAGCCCTTCATATGCCGACGGATCAATTGATTTGGTATTTATACAGTGATACTGGATATATGAGTTATGTAAGTGCAATGCCTGATGGGCGGCAAAGAAGAGAAAACTTGAAAATACTTTTTGAAAGAGCAAAAAAGTATGAAGATACAAGTTTTAAAGGCTTATTTAACTTTATTAATTTTATTGAAAAGATAAAATCCGGCAGCGGGGATATGGGTAATGCAAAAATTTTAGGGGAAGGCGACAATGTAGTAAGGATAATGAGCATTCACAAAAGTAAAGGCCTTGAGTTTCCTGTGGTTATTTTGGGCGGAGTCGGAAGAGCGTTTAATATGCAGGATACTAAAAAAGCTGTTCTGCTGCATCATGAAATGGGTTTCGGAGCGGATTTGGTGGATGTGGACAGGAGAGTTACTTATGCCACTTTGCCAAAGGTTGCGCTGAAACACAAAATAAAGATGGAAACCTTATCAGAGGAAATGCGGATACTATACGTAGGCATGACCAGGGCAAAAGAAAAACTGATTATCACCGGCTACGATAAAAACATAATTAAGACTGTGCAAAGCTGGATGGATGCCTTGGATTATAATACGGAAAAACTGCCGGCACATATGGTATTGAAAGGTAACAAGTATTTAAATTGGATTGGCCTTGCCTTAATAAAGCATGAAAAAATGACTGTATTAAGGGATTTGGCGGAGTATGGCAGTGTATCAAGCAATGCATTATTAAAAGATGAGTCAACGTGGAAATTGAAAATTTGGAAAAAGTCTGGGCTTCTAAAGCAAAATCATGCAGAAGAAAAAGACTTTGACCTGAAAGAAATTTTAGAAAATATAAAAAGCGATAGTGGATCAGGCTTCTTTAAAGAAGATATAGAGAAAAAATTAGGCTGGGTCTACCCTTATGAGAAGTCTACATTATTGCCGGTGAAGCTATCAGTGACGGAATTAAAAAGGATAAGATCCGAGGAAGATGATAACGTAAAACCTCTATACGACATTAGTTATATTAAAAAACCAAAGTTCATGGAAGAAGAAAAAACCATGGGTGCAGCCAAAAGAGGAAGTATAATGCATTTTGTAATGCAGCATTTGGACTTGGAAAAGGTTTTTAGTTCTAATGAGATTAGAAAACAGGCTGAACAATTGGCAGCGGAAGAATTCCTGACGTCAGAGGAGGCCAAGGCAGTTGACATTAATAAAATATATGAGTTTTTTAAATCAAATATAGGACAAAGGATGTTAAAGGCAAAAGAGGTATTTAGGGAAAAGGCTTTTAATATAGAAATAAGTCCTGAGGAAGTATACCCTGACAAGGGTTTTAAGGAAACAGACGATAAAATTTTACTCCAGGGGATTATTGATTGTTATTTCACTGAAGGTGAGGATATCATACTATTGGATTACAAAACAGACTATATCGATAATAATGAGAATGAAAAAGCCCAGATGTATAAATTGCAGATCGACTATTACGAAAAGGCCTTGGAAAAAATACTTGGCAGGAATGTTAAGGAAAGATATATTTATTTCTTTTATACGGGAAATGCCGTGAAAGTATGATATTATAACGAATAGCTATATAACCATTTCAAAGGCAGTGTTCATTAGCTAAAATTAGGCGAAGAATAACGATGGTTCTTCGCCTAATAATCTATTTCGCAAATATGAATCTTTTAGGTTTATTTAGCCGTTTCAGTGTCCTTGTCGGCTTTTTTCCTTTTCTTGACACATTCAGATAATAGGTACTCAATTTGCCCGTTGATGGAACGGAAGTCATTTTCAGCCCACGCTGCAATTTCAGCATACAATTTTGCAGATAAACGGAGGGGGATTTGTTTTTTTGCTTCATTCATTTTAATACAGGCTGCCGCTGTTCACTATGGGTTGTGCATCCTTACTGCCACAAAGAACAACAAGCAGATTGGATACCATGGCGGCTTTTCGCTCCTCATCTAAATGGACAACATCGTTTTCGTTTAGCTTTTCCAAAGCCATTTCCACCATTCCTACGGCTCCATCAACAATCATTTTTCTTGCATCAATTATTGCGCTTGCCTGTTGTCTTTGCAACATTACTGCCGCTATTTCCGGGGCATAAGCAAGGTAGGTTATACGAGCTTCTAATATCTGTATGCCGGCGTCTTCAACCTTGTCCTGGATCTCCTTGCGAATTCGTTCAGCTACAAGGGCGCTGGATCCTCGAAGGCTTCCTTCGTCCGGTTCCCCGTCTCCCGTCGTGTCAATTCCGGGTGCTACGTCATAGGGATAGATTCGTACAATATTTCTAACGGCGCTATCACACTGCAAAGAGAGGTATTCCTTAAAATTATCTACATTAAAAACCGCTTTTGCTGTATCAACGACTTTCCACATAACTGCAATACCAATTTCTACAGGGTTTCCCAGGACATCGT
>JAAYKT010000166.1 GCA_012522255.1 Clostridiales bacterium | reverse complement strand
GTCCGTTTGATACGTGAGTTGCGGCATTTTTAGCCCAGTCAGGATTTGCTTCGGCAACTTTTTTATTAACAGGATATAAAGTAAAAAATGCAGTAAGCTCTAAGAAATAAGCAGTAGGAGCTTCTAATGTGCATTCTAAAGTCTTATCATCAAGAGCTTTAACCTGAACATCATCCACACTTCCTTCTCCGCTGTTATAAGCCTCTCCGCCTTTTAGATAGTATAGTTGATGAGCATAATCCGATGCCATATCAGGATCCAAGGCTCTCTTCCAAGCATATTCAAAGTCGTATGCAGTAACGGGGTCTCCATTTGACCATTTTATATCATCCCTCAAAGTAAAAGTATATGTTAGGTTATCGTCAGATATCTTATGGTCTTTTGCCATACCGTGAACAACCTTAAAACTGGGATCAATTTTCATAAGTCCCTCAAATGTGTGATCAAGTATCCACGATTCGTGAGTTCCTTGTGCCAATGGCGGGTCTAAGGATCCCGGCTCACTCGAGTTATTGGTTCTTAAAATCTTTGCTTCCGTAGGTGCGGGTTCTCCCTCTTTCTCGGGTGCGGGCGCTTTTGGTGCACAGCCTGTAATAGCCAAGCTAAGTGCAAGTACTAATACCAGCAACACGGTGAAGATTTTTTTCATAAATTCATCTCCCTCTCTTTAGCACAAATTGTGCCATAAATTTTTATAGTTTATCCTCTTCCCAAATATTAAACTATTTCCTTTGAAATATCAACATGTTTTAATATCCACATAATCTGGTTACAATTCACACCATAGTTATCTGTAATAACAGATTATTGTATTTGATGCGATTGCCGAGTTACAAGGTTATTGGTCTCTGGAGAAGCGGAGCCCCTCCACTGCAACAGGCGAAATCAAGATTTATTTGATAATTCTGTTTAACTTGCATATAAAAAAACCCACAAAACATATTAAAGTCTTGAAGGTTTCAATATTTGTTATTATTAATTCTTTATGCTTCCAATTTTTCCTTAAGCATAGCGCTTATTATCTGGGGATTTGCTTTTCCTTTTGAGGCTTTCATTGCCTGGCCTACCAGATATGCCAAGGCGTTGGTTTTTCCGTTTCTGTAATCTTCTACGGACTTTTGATTTTGTTCATATATTTTTACCACCAATTCTTCCATTGCATCCTTATCACTTATTTGTTGTAAACCCAGCTCTTTTAATAAAACTTTTGGTTCTTTGCCCGTCTTATACATTTCCTCAAAAACTTCCTTTGCTCCGCTGCTGCTAAGCCGTCCGTCATCAATAAGATTTACCAGTTCACTCAGATATTCCGGAGGAAAACTTATTTCGCTGATTTCCATTTCGTTTTCCTTAAGCACCCTAAGAACCTCACCCATGACCCAATTACTTATGGCTTTTGGATTCCTATGCCCTTTTGCACATTTTTCAAAAAAAACCGAAATATCTTTAGTCAGAGTCAATACTGATGCATCATACTCTGGAAGCCCGTATTCCTTCATAAATCTTATCTTCTTTTTATCCGGCAACTCCGGTAAGCTTTTTTTTATTTCTAAAATCATTTCTTTATTCAATACAATAGGCACTAAGTCCGATTCCGGAAAACACCTGTAATCATAAGTTTTATCTTTAGCTCTCATGGATATTGTAACGGATTCATCATCATCCCATCTTCTGGTCTCGGGGATAATTTTCTCACCCTTATACAAAATACCCTTATGTCTGATTTCCTCATATTCCAAAGCCTTCTCTAAAGCTTTCATAGAATTCATATTTTTTATTTCAGATTTAACACCGAATTTTATATCATCTATAAGCTTTACAGAAATATTGGCATCACATCTTAAGGAACCTTCTTGCATTTTACAATCTGATACGCCTATAAATTCAAGAAGATTTTTTATTTTTTCCAGGTATAAGCGTGCCTCTTTTGGACTTTTTATATCCGGTTCAGACACTATTTCAATTAAAGGTACTCCTGCCCTATTAAAATCTATCAAAGAATAATCCTCTTCACCGGTGCCGTGAATAAGTTTACCTGCATCTTCCTCAATGTGTATTCTTGTGATACCTATATTTCTTATTTTCCCATCTACATTTATTTCAATAAAACCATTTTTACAAATGGGAATATCATATTGCGATATCTGATAAGCCTTGGGAAGATCCGGATAAAAATAGTTCTTCCGATCGGTTTTACTATATAAAGATATTTCACAATTTAATGCAAGTCCTGCTTTTATGGCATACTCTACTACTTTTTCATTTAAAACCGGCAAAGCCCCGGGATACCCCAAACACACGGGGCAGCAATTTGTATTCACTTCAGCACCAAATTCATTTTTGCAACCACAAAAAGCTTTGCTTTGTGTGCTTAGTTCAACATGAACTTCAAGACCTATAACTGTTTCGTAATTCACTTTTTTCACCACCTATAAAGATTTATAAACTTGGCCTTTTTTTTGAATGATTTGTACCTTTTTCGTATACATAAGCCGCTCTGATTATTTTAGCCTCGCCTAAATGTTTACCGATTATCTGCATTCCCATAGGCATGCCCGCATCGGTAAATCCGCACGGTACGGACATTGCGGGAACACCTGCAACATTAACAGGTACAGTACAGAGATCAGCCATATATAATGCTAACTCATTACTTTCTTCACCTATTTTAAATGCTGCCGTCGGATATGTAGGTGTTATCAGTAAATCATATTTTTTAAAAGCCCTATCATAATCTTCCTTAATCAATCTCCTTACCCTAAGAGCTTTATCATAATAAGATGCATAATTACTATCTATCAAAGCATGGGTGCCAAAAATAATCCTTTGTTTGGCTTCCTTCCCAAAGCCCCCGCTTCTGCTTTTTATGTACATATCATCTATATCCTTATACTCGTCAGCTTTGAATCCATATCTTATACCATCAAATCTGGCTAAGCTCGAACTTGCTTCCGATAATGCAACTATATAATATACGGGCAAAGCGTATTCGGAATGTGGTAAATTTGTCTCCTCTATATAAGCACCCATACTTTCTAAAACTTTTAAAGCCCTTTTTATAGAATCCTTTACTTCACTGTCGATTCCATCACTATAGAGTTCTTTTGGCAGACCTATTCTTAAATCCTTTATGTCTTCTTTCAATACATTTTTAAAATTATCATGTTTAACATTCAAGGTAGTAGAATCTTTTTCATCGTACCCATATAAATGGTTTAAAATGATTGCACAATCTGAAACATCTTTTGTAAGTACCCCTACTTGTTCAAGTGAAGGTGCATAAGCAACAGTGCCATAACGCGAAACCGCCCCGTAAGTAGGTTTGAAGCCCACAACGCCACAAAAAGTTGCAGGTTGCCTTATCGAACCGCCGGTGTCCGAACCCAGAGCATAAAAGGCCTCCCCTGATGCAACTGCTGCTGCTGAACCACCGCTGGAACCTCCCGGAACCATTTTTAGATTCCATGGGTTTTTTGTTAATTTATAATAGGAGTTTTCTGTTGTGCTTCCCATGGCGAACTCATCCATGTTGGTCTTACCTATCATAACAGCCCCTTCCTTAAGCAGCCTTTCGTAAGCTTCCCCGTTATAAGGGGGCACAAAGCTTTCCAGCATTTTTGAACCGCAAGTCGTCCTTACATCCTTTGTACATATGTTATCTTTAACTGCCATGGGTATTCCCGCCAGATCACTTATTTTTTCACCTTTTGCTATCTTTGCATCTATTACTTCTGCATCTCTGTATGCTTTATCTTTAGATAATGTTATATATGAGTTCACTTTATTTTCAATATCATCAATTCTGCGAAATGTAACGTCTAACAATTCCTTAGAACTTATTTCCTTTTTTGAAATTTTCTCATGTGCTTCATGCAGGGTTAAGTCATATAAATTCACATAGCCCACCTTCCTTTGCATTATTCAATTATTTTGTTAACTTTTATGCAACCGTACATTTTTTCGGGCGCATTGCCTAAAATTATATCCCTATCAAGAGAGGGTTTTACAATATCTTGTCTCATTACATTAATTGTCCCGTTAACATTAACCAAAGGCTCAATATTTTCCGTTTCAATACTCGCCAATTTTTCGGCATATTTACTGAACAGTTTAAGCTTTGCTATTAACCCATCATATTCTTCTTCATCAAATTCAAGCTTTGATAACGAACACAGATAATCTACATAGGTTTTATCCATCTCTTCACCACCTTCCAATCCATTCTTTAAAGGTATCCTCACCTATCACTTCTATTCCTAAATCATTTGCTTTTTGAAGTTTTGACCCTGCTTCCGCTCCGGCCAAAACATAATCTGTTTTTTTGCTGACGCTGCCGGATACTTTCCCTCCATAACTTTCTATTATTTCTTTTGCATCATCACGTTTAAATTCAGACAAAGTCCCCGTCAGTACAAAAGTTTTACCCAAAAACTGTTCCTTTTCAATTATTTCTTTTCTTTCCGCTTCCATGTTTATATCTAATTTTTTTAATTTTTCAATAAGCGTAATATTCCGTTCTTCTTTAAAAAAAGATACAATACTCAATGACATTTTGTCTCCTATTTCTTCTACCTTTACCAAATCATCATATGTAGCTTCTATGATTCTATCCATATTGCCAAAAGCACTTGCCAAAAGTTTCGATGCTCTTTGCCCGATCATTCTTATTCCCAAAGCAAATATAAGCCTGTCAAGAGAGTTTTCTTTAGAATTTTCAATAGCCCTAATCAAATTGTCTACAGACTTTTCTCCCATTCTTTCTACTTTTTCCAATTCTTCTTTTTTGTCCTTTAAAAGATACAAATCCCCTGCATCGTTAATGAACCGGTTATCTAAAAGCATAGAGATTATCTGTGGCCCCAATCCATCTATATTCATAGCATCCCTCGAAACGAAATGAAAAAGTGCACGCCTGAGCTGAGCAGGGCACGAATTATTTGTACATCTTACTGCTGCCTCCCCTTTTAACCTAACGGCATCTGCCCCACATACGGGACACTGCTGCGGCATTATAAAAAGCCTCTCCGTACCGTTTCTTTTTCCAAAAACAACGCTGACTATTTCCGGTATCACATCACCGGCTTTTTGCAAAATAACCGTATCTCCAATTCTTATATCTTTTTGATTTATATTATCCTCATTATGTAATGTTGCCCTTCCT
Organism: Clostridiales bacterium; assembly: GCA_012522255.1. Taxonomy (GTDB): domain Bacteria; phylum Bacillota; class Clostridia; order Lutisporales; family Lutisporaceae; genus JAAYKT01. The sequence goes on along the minus strand of JAAYKT010000166.1, from coordinate 7,870 downwards.
ACTACAGAACCGGCAATCCTGACAGGTTCAAGTATTGCTGTGGGAGTAAGAACACCGGTTCTTACCACTTGAACTATAATATCATTAACTATGGTTTCTTTTTTTTGTGGCGGAAATTTGTATGCCACAGACCATCTTGGGGCTTTTACAGTGTTCCCTAACACTTCACGCTGATGAAGACTGTTTACCTTTATAACCAATCCATCTATCTCAAAAGGCAGCTCTCCTCTTTTGTCTGCCCAAATCTTGCATTGCTCCCAAACCTCCTGCCAACTTTTGCATGATATAAGGTATGGGCTAATTTTGAATCCGGCTTTTTTTAAAAATTCCATGGATTCCACATGAGTCAAGAATTTACTGTCTTCCATATTTTCCATGCTAAAAACAAAAATATCCAAAGGTCTTTTGGATGTGATACTTGAATCCAATTGCCTTAAGGAACCGGCTGCGGCATTCCTTGGATTTGCAAATATCGACTCTTCCGTTTCTTCCCTTTGGGCATTTAATTTTTCAAAATTTTCTTTTGATATGAATACTTCTCCCCTGACCTCAACATCCACCGGTTCACTGAGTCTTAATGGGATTGACCTGACTGTTTTCAAATTAGAAGTGATGTCTTCTCCTTTAATACCGTCTCCCCTTGTTGCGCCCCTTACAAATAAACCATTTTCATAATTTAAAACAACGGTTAGACCGTCTATTTTTAACTCTACAATATATTCTACAAGATCATTACCCAAAATTCTTTTAATCCTGCTGTCAAAATTCTTTAAATCCCCTTCATCAAAAACATTGCCTAAACTAAGCTTGGGATTGCTGTGCAATACCTCATTAAAACCTGCCAATACGGCACCGCCGACTTTTTGCGTGGGCGAGTCGGGATATTTGTACTCCGGATTGGATTCCTCTAAACCTATTAATTCGTTCAATAAAAGATCATACTCATAATCACTTATTTTTGGATCATCAAGAACATAATATTGATAGTTATGGTAGTTAATAAGAGCTACCAATTCTTTTATTCTTTTTTGACTATCCATAAAACCACCTCGTATTTTTAGAAGTTGGAAGTTGGAGGTTTGAAGTTAGAAACCATCATATATCTACACCCTCAATAAAAGCTCCTCCGGTATTTCATTTAAAAACCTTGATTCCATGGTATATGAAGTATTCCCATATAATGTTCTTTGTAATGCAGAAGTCAAATAAAGCTTTTGCTTTGCCCTTGTAATACCTACATACATGAGCCTGCGTTCCTCCTCTATACGGTTACCTTCCAAAATAGATCTTATACCGGGAAAAAGCCCTTCCTCCATGCCGCTTATAAAAACAACAGGAAATTCCAAGCCTTTTGCACTATGCAATGTCATTAGAGTTATTCCCTCTTTTGATTCATCCAAACCATCTATATCAGACATAAGTGCCATGCTTTCCAAAAAGCTTGTAAGTGATTTATCTTCATTTTTATCTTCAAATTCTATAGCAGCGGTTACTAACTCTTTAATATTCTCCGCCCTTCCCTTATCTTCATCATTTCCGCTTTCAAGTTCTTTTAAATATCCGCTTTCAACTATCACCTTTTCTATAATCACAGATATATCCTCTTGTTCAGCTATTGTCATAAGTTCAACAATAAGCCTGACAAGTTCCCTTATTTTACCTTTAACTTTTTTCCCCAATCCTTCAACCTTATCAACAGAAATCAGCGCCCCATACAGTGAATCGTTATTATCTCTTGCATACCTGTCCAATGCTTCTAAAGTAGCTTTGCCTATACCCCTTTTGGGTATGTTTATAATTCTTTTTAGGCTTACATCACCTTCGGGATTTTGTAAAATTCTCAGATAGGCTATAACATCTTTTATTTCTTTTCTATCATAAAATCGATGCGCACCTACAATTTTATATGGTATCCCGTTTGCAATACATAATTCTTCAAATATTCTGGATTGTGCATTGGTCCTGTATAACACAGCAAAATTATTCAAGCTATCAAAGGACTTGCTTATCTGTTCTAAAATAAAAGATGCCTCTTCTCTTTCATTATAACCTTGATAATATATAACCGGAGACCCTTCAAGCCTATCAGTCCACAAATGCTTTTTCTTTCTTCCATAATTGTTAACAATGACGCTATTGGCTGCATCCAAAATGTTCTGTGTTGAACGGTAATTTTTCTCCATTTTTATTACCTTTGCATTGGGAAAATCTTTTTCGAAATTAAGTATATTTCGTATATCTGCGCCTCTCCATTCATAAATGGATTGGTCGTCATCACCGACAACACAAAGATTACCATGATCCCTTGCCAATAAATTCACTAATTTATACTGACAATTATTTGTATCTTGATATTCGTCCACCATTATATATTTAAACCTTTGCTGATATTTCCTCAGTATGTTTTCATTACTGTCAAACAGGGCAACTGTATTAAACAAAATATCATCAAAATCCATTGCATTATCGGATTTCAATTTCTTTTGATATAAGGTGTATATATTGCATATTTTGTTTAACCTAAAATCATTACCGTACTTGTCTGCAAATCTGACAGGATTCAGTAATTGATCCTTGGCATTTGAGATCTTTGAGAGCATGTCTTTCGGCGGATAGTTCTTTTCATTATAATTCAACTCTTTAAGGCATTCTTTTATTATTTTTTCCTGATCATAGCTGTCATAAATCACAAAATTCTTTTTATATCCCGGTAAAAAATCCGTCTCAATTCGAAGTATCCTTGCACAAGCAGAGTGAAAGGTGGAAATCCACATATCATGTGGTTTTTTTAAAAGACCCATAGCCCGCTCTTTCATCTCATTGGCAGCCTTATTTGTGAAGGTTATTGCCAATATGTTAGAAGGGTGAACCCCTTTTTCTTCAATCAAATACGCTATTCTATATGTCAAAACCCTCGTTTTGCCCGAACCGGCACCGGCAAAAATCAAGACAGGACCTTCCGTACTTAAAACCGCTTCTTTTTGTTCATTATTAAGACTGTCCAAAAATTTCTCCATCATGTCCTCCAATATATTCTTTCTTCCGCTCCCTTTATATTATAATAAACATGTCTTTTATTCAATAAAAATACACCCGATTACATACCTGTAAAAAGGTTTAGGTTACAGTTCACCATAAGTTTGGTATCTGACTTTACTTTAAATTTTTTTAATTATGGCGATTACTAACGAAAAGATAATCAATGCGCCTCCCAAAAGACCGCTTGCCAAAATGGTTTCTTTTAGAATGAAAAACGCCAATATAGATGTAAATAAAGGCTCACCCAAAAGTAAAATTCCCACACTTTCAGTACTCGCGACTTTTTGCGCTCTTGTTTGAAATAAAGTTGACATGCCTGTACACAAGATCCCAATTAAAAATATAGTAGGCCATATATTCATTAATGATTCAAAATTGAAGTCTTCAAATATAAATAAGGCAATTGTACTGCATACGCTTACAACAAAAAGTTGTATAAATGTAAGGACTATTTCATCAAAATCTTTGCCCATTCTATCCATCATAATAATATAAATTGAATAAAATAAGGCGCTTAAAATAGCAAATGTATCGCCAATATTAAAACCAGCCCCATCCATACCGGAAATAAGCCTTAATCCAATCACTGATAAAAATATACTGACAAAAGTCCATTTCGATATTATTTTACGTTTGATGATTATTTCTAAAAGTGGAACAAACAATACCGAAAGTGAGACCAAAAAAGAAGACTTTGAGGCAGATGTATATTTTAAACATACAACCCCAAATGAATAAGCAATGAAAACCATTACTCCTAAAGGAACACCCGCTTTTAAAACTTCTTTATTAATCTGCTTAACTGACTTTGGCCTCATGGCAAAAATAAAAATAGCGGCTACTGAAAACCTGCCCATTAACAAATGGTAAGGCGCCACATTTTCTATATTCATTTTAAGCAGTACCGCACTTAGCCCCCATGCAAAAGCAGTACCTAAAATTTCAAGATAAGCCTTTGCTTTCTTGAGTTCCAAGGCGTTTTTCTCTAATTCCAATACCACCCAGCCCCCATCGATTTAATGCACAAGCAATATTATAGCAAAGAGGCTAATATTAAACAATATACATACTGCCTAATTCATTCCATTCCCCTCAACCCTTATCACATTAAATACTTGGTTAACAACATCCAAGGCCTTAATGGAATCTACCGCTTTTTTAAGGCTCTTCTCATTAACCTTTGATGTAATTAACACAATTTCCGCACTTTCACCTTTTGTTTTTTTCTGCAAAACCGATTCCAGGCTGACTTCAAAGTTGCCGAAAACACCGGCAATTTTTGCAAAAACACCGGGTCTATTCTCTACATCCATTCTGATATAATAACAAGAATGCACTTCATCCATAAATTCCTTGTTTTCATTACAATCACAGTCAAGCAGCTGTTTATTGCCTAAGGCAATTTGTTTGGCTATTTCAACAATATCCGATGCAACGGAATTCCCTGTAGGCATTTGCCCAGCCCCGGGGCCGTAAAACATTAATTCTCCGACAGATTCAGAGTTTACGAATACTGCATTATTAACACCGCCTACAGTCGCCATAGGATGTGCCGCAGGCAACATCATCGGGCTTACTCCAACCTCAACCTTGCCATCTATTTCCTGAGCCATACCTATTAGCTTAATAGTCCATCCTAAATCCTTTCCATATTCTATATCCCTCTTACTTATGTTTGATATTCCTTCACGGCTGACCTTATTTATATCAACATTCATGTGAAATCCGATGGAAGCCAAGATTGCCATTTTATAAGCGGCGTCATAACCTTCGACATCTGCAGTAGGATCTGTTTCCGCATAACCTTTTGCTTTAGCCTCCTCCAATACCTCTTCATAATCACTGCCTTCCTCAGCCATTTTGGTTAAAATATAATTAGTGGTACCGTTGACTATTCCCATAATCCTATTTATTCTATCTGTATTCAATGTTCTCCTAAAGGCTTTGATAACAGGCACTCCGCCGCAAACACTGGCCTCGAATTCAACTGCAAGACCTTTTTTGTCAGCAATTTCAAAAACTGCATTACCTTTTTTAGCAAGTAATTCTTTATTTGCAGTAACTATGTGTTTACAATTGTCTAATGCTTTTATAATATATGAATAAGCCGGTTCAACACCTCCCATTAATTCAACAACAATATCTATTTCCGTATTTTCCAATATATCATCCGCATTTGTTGTCAACAATTCATCAGGTACAAAGACCGCTCTTTTTTTGTTTAAATCTTTAACAAGTATTTTTTCAACAATTATAGCTGCACCTATTTGTTTTTTTAAAGCATCTTCATTTTTTCTCAATATTTCATATGCTCCTGTACCGACAGTTCCAAAACCCATTATACCTATTTTTATTTTATCCTTTGTCATTTTTATAACCCCCATTGTATTTAGTTGTTATCTTTTATCATGTTGTGTACGTCCTTTGCACACACGAGTATTCCCATAATAAACATTCTATCAGTTCTGCCGGGGGTTTTCAATAGGTTGAGGGATAAAAGTGGCAGGCAGATTACGAAGTCAATGTCACTATCCTCACTATAACTTTTCTTTAATACAGGTTATTGTATTTGAACTTTACCCCATCCAATTTTGTTACTATGGCAGTTTAGTGTTTTTAAGTTTAATCAAAAAAATAAGGCTGTCTCCTCATAGAAACAGCCCTGTTATAATTATTTTCTACTGTAATCATAAAATCCTTTACCGGTTTTGCGTCCAAGAAGGTTCCCCCTCACCATCTTCCTAAGAAGCGGATGAGCCCTGTATTTAGAATCACCAAACTCATCATACAAAACATCCATAATAGCCAGGCAAACATCATTGCCTACCAAATCGCCTAAAGCCAAAGGACCGATAGGATGATTCGCGCCTAATTTCATCGCCTCGTCAATATCTTCCGCTGTTGCCACACCATCTGCCAAAATTCCCACAGCCTCATTTATCATAGGTACAAGAATCCTGTTTACTACAAAACCCGGGGCTTCTTCTACCTCTACAGGCGTTTTACCCAACATCTTGGCTATTTCAAACAATTTGTCTCTTGTCTCTTGTGAAGTTGCAATACCTTTAATAACCTCCACCAATTTCATCACAGGCACCGGATTAAAGAAATGCATACCTATAACATTCTCAGGCCTTGAAGTCACGCTTGCCACCTCAGTGATGGATAGTGAAGAAGTGTTTGTCGCTAATATTGCGCCATCTTTGCAAATCTTGTCAAGTTCTGCAAACAATTCTTTCTTTAGATTCATTTCCTCCACAGCAGCCTCAATAATAATGTCTGCATCTTTTGCAGCTTCCAATTCCTGTGCAGACTTAATGTTACCCAAAATACGCGCCTTTTCTTCCTCGTTCATTTTGCCTCTTGATACTTGTCTGTCCAAACCTTTTTCTATGATTTTCATGCCTTTACCTGGTGTTCTTTCTCTCATAGTGACCTCTATACCTGCCTGGGCAAAGGTTTGCACTATACCGGTTCCCATAGTTCCGGAACCCAATACAAATATTTTCATATTTATACCTCCATTCATTTTTATCTTTTAAATTTTTAAACCTATTTGCAAAACCTAACGGCTTACATTTCTCACTATAGCTTATCCATAACATTAGATTATTTTATTTGACAAAACCACCTTTTTTCTTGATTATAAATTTTGAATTGTATAAAACAATATAAAACAAAGCTTATTTTATAATCCTATTTATTTTTAAAATCAGCTTTTCGTTTTTCCAAAAATGCGGACATGCCCTCTTTCTGGTCTTCATTTGCAAAACATAAAGCAAACAGCTCTGATTCCATTGCATCACCTGAGTCCATGTTTATTTCTATACCTCGGTTTATCGCAACCTTGGCATATTTAACAGCTATCTGCCCCTTTGATGCAATGGTTTTCGCCATTTCAAGAGCTTTAGGCATTAGCTCATCCTGTTGCACCACATGATTCACCAATCCTATTTTATCAGCTACGTCGGCACCGATAATTCCCGCAGTAAATATCAATTCTTTTGCTTTCTTTATACCTACTATTTTACTTAACCTCTGAGTTCCTGCGAATCCCGGTGTAATTCCAAGGCCTGTTTCCGGCTGCCCGAATTTTGCCTTTTCGCTCGCCAGAATTATATCGCAACACATAGCCAGTTCACAACCGCCTCCAAGTGCAAATCCATTAACTGCTGCTATAACTGCCTTATCCATGAGCTCTATTCTTCTAAAAATATTTGAACCGAATATTGCAAATTCCCTTGCCTCTTCAACTGACATTACCTTCATCTCGCCTATATCAGCACCGGCTACAAATGCCTTTCCTTCACCCGTAATGATAATAACAAAAATATCCTCATCTTTCTCCAAATCTTTGATTGCCGAATCCAACTCTTTTAATGTCTCCATATTTAATGCATTTAAAGCCCTGGGACGATTAATTGTTAGTATCGCAACGTTTCCATCTTTGGTTAATAAAAGATTTTTAAAAGCCAATAAATTTTACCTCCTTTTTTATATTTTTTTGTGAAAAATTGTTACTGTTCATACTATAATCCATAATAGCAGATTATTGTATTTGATGCGATTGCTGAGTTACAAGACTAATGGTTTGTTAATTAAAAAATTTTCATGTATATTGTTGTGTATTTGTAGCATCATTTCTGTCAAAAAGAACCGCTTCAAATTTACATGCTAACTCACAAACACCGCAAAAAGTACATTTATCATAATTTATTACTGCCTTCCCCCCAACCATTTTTATTGCGCCAAAAGGACAGGCCTTCATACAAAATCTGCAACCTCTACATTTTTCATCCACTATACTGACTTTCATTTATTTCACTTCTTC
>JAAYKT010000165.1 GCA_012522255.1 Clostridiales bacterium | reverse complement strand
TATCTATAATGGCAATTATTGTATTTGATGCGATTGCCGAGTTACAAGGCTATTACAAATATAATATATTTTTGAAAAAATAAAAAGAGATAAAAATAAAGTAACAGCCTTAGCTGTTACTTATATATTAGTGAGCCGGCCTTGCCTTTGCAGCCGCACCTTTTAATGTCAACCATACGGGGCTTGCAATAAATACCGAGGAATAGGTTCCACTAATCAGACCAACAATTAGAGGAAGAGCAAATTCCTTTATGGCAGGCACTCCTAATACATATAATGTGGCGATGGTAAGAAATGTGGTCAAGGATGTATTTATGGAGCGTGCCATCGTTTGGCTGATACTTTCGTTAACTATCTGAGTAGGATTAGCCTTCCTTGCCAATTTCATGTTTTCTCTTATTCTATCAAATATAACTATTGTTGCATTTATTGAGTAACCTACAATAGTTAATATAGCTGCGATAAAAGAGCTGTTAACAGGTATCTTCATGGCTCCGTAAAAAACAGTCATTATAATAACGTCATGAAGCAAAGCAAATATAGAAGCCAATCCGAATCTCCACTCAAATCTGATTGAAATATAAATAAGTATTCCAACATTTGCAATTGCCAAAGCCAATAGTGCCTGTTTCTTAAGTTCCGAACCTATGGCAGGCCCAATTGATTCAAAATTAATGTTACTTGAATTGACATTAAGTATGTTATTAAAGTCATCTAAAATTTCGCCTCTGACTTTATCATCCAATTCGTATTTTGTTCTTACTATTACTTCATCTTTTTCGTTGCCTGCATAAGTTATGCTTGCTTCTTTATCATATTTATCCATTATGTCTCTGACTTCTTTTACATCAAATTTCCTGCCTATTTTTGCTTGTAAGGATGTACCTCCCGTAAAGTCTATCCCTAAATTGAATCCTCCATTTATAAATGTAAGTATCAATCCCAATGCAACAACAATACCGGAAATGGCAAACCAGGTCTTTTTATATTTCATAAAATCATACATTTTCATATGTTTTCCTCCTATACCCCGTAAAACTTTTTATCGTTCAGTATATTGGTTCCTTCAAAAGTACGCATCAGGAATCTTGTAACCACTATGGCGGTGAACATACTTGCCAATATACCTATTGATAAAGTTACCGCAAAGCCTTTGATAGGCCCCGCGCCTAAGTAAAATAAAACGATGGCTGCGATTAGTGTCGTTATATTTGAATCAAGTATTGCCAAAAATGCTCTCCTAAAACCTGAATCCGTAGCTGCCCTGATAGTTTTGCCCATTTTAAGTTCTTCTTTTATTCTTTCAAATATGATTACATTGGCATCGACGGCCATGCCTATGGATAAAATAAGCCCCGCAATCCCCGGCAAAGTCAAGGTTGCTTTGAGTGCAGCCAAAGTAAGAAGTACAAGACAGATATACAGTACTAAAGCAATGCTGGCAATAAATCCGGGTACCCTGTAGTATACAATCAGAAATAAAAATACCAATAATATTCCGATCTGGCCTGCGGTTAAACTTTTTTCAAAAGAATTTGCCCCCAACTCAGGCCCAACGCTTGTAACCTGCAAAGTTTTTAATTCCACGGGGAGGGCACCTGCTCTTATAAGCATAGCTAAATCTCCGGCTTCCTCAATGGTCATTCTGCCGGATATCTGACATTTGCCTTCCGTAATGGGTTCGTTTACTCTTGGTGCAGAAATGATGCTTTCATCCAATAGTATTGCTATAATTTTGTCTACGTTTTCAGAGGTAGCCGTAGCAAATTTTTTCGCTCCTTCAGAGTTTAATTCCAAGGAAACAACGGGTACTTGCAATTTTGTATCCGGATCCGTTGAGTAAACGGCTTTTGCCTCTTTTATGTCATTTCCTGTTATAATTACATTTTCTTCTTCATCAATAAATTTTAATTGAGCCGTTTTGCCTATTATCTCCAAAGCCCTTTGAGTGTCAGAAATTTCAGGCAAGCCAACTCTTATTCTTTTACCACCCTGACGTGTTATTACAGGTTCAGTAACACCTAAGCTATCTATTCGCTCTCTAATAGTTGCTACCGCTCTTTCCATCTTTTCATCTGTAACCGGATCTTCGGGAGTGCCTAAAGCTTCCAAAACCACATCCGCTCCCCCTCTTAAATCCAAGCCCAACTTGATTAGTTTTTTAACCGGTAGTACTTCATATTTCCCAACACTTATTCCAAATGATGTTATATACGCTATAATTCCAATTAATAAAACTACTGCAATGAATTTAACCGTATTCTTAGAGTTCATTTGTATCCTCCCCCTTTAAAAGTTCACATTGGTAATTATATTACTTTTCAAATAGTGAGTCAATTGATATTAGTTTTAATCACAAAATGTTCACGCCTATTATACCACCGATTAAGCCTACTGTTGCCGCCATCAGCAATCTTGCAAGAAGATACTTATCGAAAGTCAGTGTCTCTCCCAAAAGCATACTTATGGGTATCAGTATTATTATGTATATAATGCCGACACTTAATCCATACAGCCAGCCTTTTACCCCTATATTTTTACCGCAATAAATACCTGCAGCCAGTATGCTTATCATTGAGATTACTTGTGTTATTAATGACATTGTATTATCGGACACGGGTGTTATTGATAATACAATAGCATATATTATTATACATATCAAAGAAATTATTAAAGCAAGTATAACGGATTTAAAAACCATAAACAGTTTATCATTCTTATTTTTTTCAAGCTGTTTCTTTAACCCTCTATCAATTCTATTCAATACATACACCTCCCATATTTTAGTATACTTTATTCAAAATGCCAAACAATTATTCCAAGTTCCTGTCATATAAGGTGTACATCGCTAACTGTTCACATGTCCTTTGCTTAATGCTTTTAATGTCAGAAATATTAGTATTTGATAGAGATTGCTTTGTGGAAAGGCTTAAGGTCTGTTAGCGAAATGGAGGAAAAGCGAAATCATATGTGACTTAAGGACGACTTTTTTACTTGACTTGTGAGTTTACGGGGAGGGTTTGATTTCGCCCGTAATAAGCTTACAGACAATTAGCCTTGTAACTCGGCAATCGCATCAAATACAATAATCTGCTATTAAGGATAAAGCTATAGTATTAACTGTAACCGTACATCAAAAAACCTCAAGCACCATGTACATACTAACAATTTGAAAACTGCGGTGCATGCATAAACTAAAAAAGTAACTTGAATCTATCAAGTTACTCTTTCCGTTAGGAACCTATTTTCCTTCCTACAGCCCATTGCGCTATTTTTAATTTAACTTTATCGGCACCTATTTCCAAGGTTATAATATCATCTTTAATGTTTAAAACCCTACCATAAATACCACCGATTGTAAGTACCTCGTCACCTTCTTTTAAGCTCTTTCTCATTTCCTGCGTATCTTTTTCTTTCTTCCTCTGAGGTCTGATTAATAGAAGGTAGAAAATTCCTAAAATAGCTGCATACATTAATACTGTCGGCGCCCATTGCGGCATACTATCACTCCTTTAAATTTATTATTCAATATGGATAAGAAAATTCCTTCTTCCCTAATTCTATATTATATTATTTATCATATCCATACTTTTCAAAAAAATCATCCCGAAAACTTATTAAATTATCGTCTAAAATAGCTTTTCTTATACCTTTCATAACATTTTGAAGAAATCGTAAATTATGAATGGTAGTAAGACGTGCGCCCAAAATCTCCCCGGTTTTAATCAGGTGCCTTATATAGGCCCTGGAAAAGTTTTTACAGGTATAGCAATCGCACTCTTCATCAATAGGCCTGAAATCTTCGGCATAATTTGCATTTCTTATAACCAATTTACCCTGTGATGTCATAACAGTACCGTTTCTTGCTATTCTTGTAGGCAACACGCAGTCAAACATATCAATTCCTCGTAAAGAACCATCAATTAATGAGTCCGGACTGCCGACACCCATTAAGTACCTGGGTTTATCTTTCGGTAAATGCGGCACAGTACATTCAATCATGTCATTCATTATATTTTTGGGTTCCCCTACACTCAATCCTCCTATTGCGTATCCGGGCAAGTCACAATCAACGGTTTTTTTTGCTGATTCAATCCTTAAATCTTCAAATACTCCGCCTTGCACTATTCCGAATAATGACTGCTCTTCAATGTTTTTGTGGGCTTTCTTGCATCTTTTTAACCACCTGACGGTTCTTTCCATGGACTTTTGTACATATTCTTTTTCCTCAGGATACGAAACGCACTCATCAAAAGCCATTATTATATCTGCACCCAATGATTCTTCTATTTCCATAACATACTCCGGAGTAAAAAAGTGCTTAGTACCGTCTAAATGAGATTTAAACTCTACGCCTTCCTCAGTTATTTTTCTTAATTCATTTAAACTGAAGACCTGAAATCCACCGCTATCAGTGAGTATAGGCCTATCCCAGTTCATAAAACCATGAAGGCCGCCGGCTTCTTCTATAAGCTTATGCCCGGGCCTTATAAATAAATGGTAGGTATTACTCAATATTATTTGGGCTCCTATGTCCTTTAATTCATCGGGGCTCATAGCCTTTACCGTTGCCTGGGTACCGACAGGCATAAAGGCCGGTGTATCTATCACACCGTGGGGTGTATATAGCTTGCCTAATCGGGCGCCTGTATGTTTGCATTCTTTTATTAATTCATAACGAACGGGCAATAAAACACCTCCATCATTCATCTAAATTATCTATTAATACCTTTTCAATTAATTCATCTTTCATTGATATAACTTTTAACCTGGCATTGCCTATTCTAAAATCTATACCTTCATAGATGGTTCTATTAGTATCTTCAGATATCCTTGTTATTACGCCTCCTATTGTATTACCATATGTTTCAGGTATGGAAAGGCCTGTTATGGTATTTGCATCGGCAACCGATATGCCGGCGGAAAAAACAGTACCGCTGCCCTCAATCCTTATTTCTTTAGTGAATAAGTATTTTCTTATGGCAAAAACCGCACCAATTGCTAAAACCCCTATAACAACATCCAGCATTTTTTCACTGTGAATAAGCATTTTTCTTGCAATTGCATATAGTACCACTTCCAACACGCTGGATGTGGTATGAGATATGAGCATAATTACAAGCTCTATGCCCACTACCAGCAAAAGTACATGTCCCAAAAATCTTTGAAATACTTCATAAGTGTCCATGGGGTTTGTCATAAATATCAGTATTAAATACTTAACCAAATCATAAGTGCTTATAACAACAGCAGTCATTATAAATATTGCCAAAAAAACTTCCAGGCAATAAGTATACTTGGATATTTTGTTTTTTATAAAGTTGATCTTCACATCTTGGCCCCCTTTATATAATAGGAATCGTATTATATCTTTTATAATAATAGCCGAACGCATTTTTATCTAATACTCAAGTCTGTCAGATAATCAGCATTGCATCCCCAAAACTAAAAAACCTGTATTTTAAAGAAATCGCTTCTTCATAAGTCTTCATAACAGAATCCTTGCCCGCTAAGGCGCAGACTAACATAAGGAGTGTAGATTCGGGCAGATGAAAATTTGTTAAAAGCCCGTCTGTTATTTTAAACTTGTAGCCGGGATAAATAAATATATCTGTCCAGCCTTTTCTTTCTTCCACTATATCTTTATCCGATACCGCAGACTCCAAAGTTCTGACAGATGTGGTGCCTACACATATAATCCTACCTCCGGCTGCTTTTGTGTTATTTATTAATTCAGCGCAATCCCTTGATATTTCGTAATACTCGGAATGCATTTTATGGCTTTCTATATCGGCTGTCTTAACAGGCCGGAATGTACCAAGACCGATGTGAAGAGTGATATAGGCTGCATTTATACCTTTTTTACTTATCTTTTTTAACAATTCTTCCGTGAAATGCAATCCTGCCGTAGGGGCGGCAGCTGACCCATCAAATTTGGCATATACTGTTTGGTATCTTTGTGTATCTTTGAGCTCCTTTTTTATATACGGAGGAAGGGGTATTTCCCCCAACCTATCCAAAACATTTTCAAAAAGGCCTTCATATTGGAATTCAACAATCCTGTTTCCGCCATCTATAATATCTGTTATTTTAGCATTTAATTCATTTTCCCCAAAAACAAACTCAGTTCCTATTTTTGCTTTCTTCCCTGGCCTTAAGATGACTTCCCAGGTATCCTTGCTTTTTCTGTTTAGCAATAAGAACTCAATAAAACTGTTGGTCTGCTTTTTTACGCCATACAATCTGGCAGGTATTACTTTGGTATTATTCAATACCAAGCAGTCTCCGGGTTTCAAATAATCAATTATATCACTAAAAATAACATGTTTTGTTTTTCCCCCATTTTTATCCAGAATTAGAAGCCTTGAATTATCTCTGGGATATATGGGATCCTGTGCTATCAAGTTTTCAGGCAAGGAATACCAAAAATCTTTTGTGTCCAATACAAAACCTCTTTCTATCGTACTGCAGTCCCTTTATAGTAGTGTTCCAATATTTTAACATAATTAAATCCTGATTCAGCCATTCCCTTAGCCCCGTATTGGCTCATACCGATGCCATGTCCCCAACCTTTTCCTTTAAAGGTATAAGAAGATGGCAAAACATTAAGCTTTTTGATGTCATAGGGGCCTTTAATGTACAGGCTTTTATCATTTTGTGTGAGTGTCCTTTTACTATCGGCAGACACAACACTTAGTCCGTTCGGCCTCTTCATTATATTAGCATTTTGTTGCATATCAAACACATTAATATCGGATTCGGTATTTACCTCATACCATATGCTTTTTATGTTAGAAGTGCCGAACATCGTCCTGAATTTTTCTTTTTCCAATATAATTGTATCCTTTGTTCCTATAATCTCAAGTTGAGTAACCCTCCCGAATTTGCTTAACTCTATAGGCCTTATATCAACCAGATTACCTATATTCATGCTATACTCGGATAACTTGCTTTCGATATGCGATTTATCCAGCTCACTAATCCAAAGGTCATAAGGGCTTCCGAGTCCATAGCTGTCATCCACGCCTCTTAAATATGGTATTGTCTCACTCCATATACTTTCAGAATTTTCCGTATGACCGCCGCTGCTGGAGTGGTAGTAAGTTTGTGCAAGCTCATTATTATAGTATAAAAGTTTTCCTTTGGTTTGGTCTATGGCTTCGTTTGTTTTGGGGTTTTCTTTGTCATAACCTTTATAAACCTGACAATGCTGGGTACTGCAAAGGTTATAACCTTCTTTTTCGTGTTTGCATATATTCTGTAACGCATAATTGCGCGCAGCAACAGCCTGTGCCTTTAATGCTTCAGTATGCCAGGTAGGTTCCATTTCACATGGGACAACACCATATAGGTATTGATCCAAAGGTAAACTGTTTATAACACCGATAGAACCGTCTTCCAATGTTTTTATTATAAGTTCACCTCTGTAATTTGCACCATTAAAGCTTATTAAGGATAATTCTTTTTCGGCATTTGGTGCCTTTATAAAAATTTCATTGCAATTATAAACAAAAAAAGGATTGCCGTCAGCATCTGTTATTTGAATTCTTTTTTCATCCGGCCCTATTATTTGCAGTTTTGCATCCGGTATTTTATTTTGAATAATATCTATTTGTTCTTTGCACTCTTTTTCATCCAACAGTAAACCGTTCCATATTTGCCAACCATTTTCGTAAGCTATAAACAGGCCTTTTATTGATTTTCCCATGCTCTTTAGTGCAGTGTCTGCAGAGTTATAGTCCTTATATGTATTTCCTATTCTTATATGAAAGGGACCGATAAGCTCACCGCTGTATTTTACCGCTTTTATGTATTGGATTTTTTTAGTCCCCCCATCAAGAATGTTATAGTAGGAATCCTTCCTAAAAGAAAAATCAATAGGGCTTTTTAAGGAAATAGTCTCTTCTTCACCACTTTTACTTAAAACCAACTCTATTGGTTTATTACTTTTTATATTAATGTTGTCGAACATGGGATTGCCATAATTAAGACCAACCTTCACTGTTTTTGGAATTGTTATATCTCCGCAAACAATTGTACTTTGTATAAGTAAAAATATAATCAATAAAAATCCAAAAAACTTTCTCATCCTGCCGCACCTCTCTGTTCCAACCATATCAGTTCTTATTTCGACAAAATCATCAGGAATCCTCTAATAAACTATCTGTGTTTAACCAGATTAAAACCCAAGCAGCGGCATGTTTAAATGCTTATATGCTAAGTTTGTAACCATTCTGCCCCGAGGTGTTCTGCTTAAAAATCCTATTTGCAAAAGATATGGTTCATAAACATCTTCGATAGTATTTGACTCTTCACCTATGGAGGCGGCTATCGTATCCAGACCAACAGGCCCGCCATTATACTTTTCTATAATCGTTAATAACACTTTTCTGTCAATATCATCCAAACCGATATTATCTATTTCCAATAATTTTAAACCATCATCCGCCACCTTTTCGGTAATTACTCCTTCAGCCTTTATTTGTGCAAAATCCCTAACCCTTTTTAGCAGCCTATTGGCTATTCGGGGTGTACCTCTTGACCTCTTTGCTATTTCATGGGCACCCTTTTCTTCTATATCTATTTTAAGAATTTTAGCCGATCTGACAACTATATCAAAAAGCTCATCATTATTATAGTAATTCAATCTGCACATTACCCCAAACCTGTCTCTTAAGGGAGATGTAATCATACCGGCTCTCGTTGTGGCACCTATCATGGTAAAGCTCGGTATGTCCAATCGGATTGAACGTGCGCTGGGCCCTTTTCCTATTATTATATCTATTGCGCAATCCTCCATGGCAGGGTATAGGATCTCCTCTATACTCCTGTTGAGTCTGTGTATTTCATCAATAAACAGCACATCATTGTAATTGAGATTAGTCAGTATTGCAGCCAAGTCTCCCTGTTTTTCAATGGCAGGCCCCGAAGTAACTCTGATGCTTACTCCCAACTCATTGGCAATGATATTTGCCAATGTCGTTTTGCCAAGCCCCGGAGGGCCATATAACAAAACGTGATCCAAAGCCTCTTTTCTTTGTTTTGCCGCTTCTATAAATATTCGCATTTTTTCCTTTACAGAGGTTTGGCCAATATAGTCATCGAGATATTTTGGCCTAAGATTCTGTTCTAAATCATCATCGCTAATGATATTTGCCGTAATCAGTCTGTCTTCCATTATTATCACCTAAATTCTTGAAAGCTGTTTCAAAGCTTCTTTTATCAAAATATCTATTGCCTTGTCTTTATTTTCTATTTTAGATAGTGCGGATGAGGCTTCACCGTAGCTATAACCCAAAGAGGTTAAGGCTTGTATTACTTGAACAGTGTTATCGTCCGTTGTCATTGAAGCAAATTTTAGGCCATCATCATAGCTTAACTTGTCCTTTAGCTCCAAAATGATTCTTTCGGCAGTCTTTTTGCCAATTCCGGGTGCCTTAGTTAACTCTCTGTAATTTTTTGTTGCTATCGCCATATTTAACTCATTGACCTTCAGATTTGACAAAAGTGACAATGCTGCTTTAGGCCCCACACCGGACACAGTATTTAAGAGTTTAAATATACTCATTTCGTGTTTGTTGGAAAATCCGTACACAGCAATATTGTCATCCCTGATACCGACTATGGTATATACTTTAAATACCTTGCCGACAGTTAAGCTTTTTATAGTATTTTGTGAGCATATACATTTAAAACCAACACCATTAATGTCAACAACCGCAAAATCCTCTCCTAAATCAGATATTATTCCATTAAGATATTCAAACATATATACTCTCCTTTATACTCTAAACAGATTTGAGAATTTCGAACTGCTGCCATGACATATTGCAACAGCCAAAGCATCCGCTACATCATCCGGTTTGGGTATTTCTTTTAAGTTTAACAAAACCTTTACCATTTGCTGCATTTGGTTCTTATCGGCTCTGCCATAGCCTACGATAGATTGTTTCACTTGAAGAGGCGTATATTCGAATATTGGTACATCTAAATTTGATGCAGCAAGAATAATCACGCCCCTGGCATGTCCAATTGTTAAAGCAGTTTTGGTATTTTTATTGAAAAATAACTCTTCAACTGCAAATGCATCAGGCTTGTACCGTATTAATAGTTCGGTTAAATCACGATAGATAAGAGAAAGCCTTTTAGGCATTGATAAATCAGAAGATGTAATGATCGCCCCGGAATCAATAATACCATATTTATTACCCTCAACCTTCAACACCCCGTAGCCAAGTATAGCTATACCGGGATCTATACCCATTACTATCAAATAAAGCACACCCTATCCAAACATATATTCGCTATAAATACTATAACCTTTTTAAAGAAAAAAATAAAGACAAAGTTGCCTTACAATGGAACTGTAACCATATTGAGTTACCATTTATACTATAGCCTATACATAAAATGATTATTGTATTTGATGCTATTACAAAAATTTAAAGGCTGATGATCAGCCTTTAAAAATCCAAATTTTATAATTGTTTGTATTATATTTAATTACTGAACCCTTCCAACTTTTGCTCCATATCATCTTCCGTATCGGCCACAATTCCATTAGTTAGAAAAACCTGATCGTCCGGTGTCAAAATATTAATATCAATATCAGTTTTTTCTTTTAAAATCTTTTCTCCGTTTTCGTTGTAAGTATAAATAGCTATATTATTATCCAACACTCCAATAATAAAATGTTTTGGGCAATAAGTTTCAAACTCCCTTATAAGAATTATATTATTGTCTTTAACCTCACTTATTTCCCATCCATCTATTCTATCCTTCAGTTCTTCTATATTTAAACCGTAAAGTGAACCAGGGGCTTGTATTTGCCTTTCTATTTCATGTCCGCACATTTTAAATAACGATAAATAGCATAATTTTGTAGACTCATTAATCCTATACAATGAGTTTTTATCTTCATTATTATCATAACTCTTAATTTCTTTGGGAATAATTATGTTTTTGTTAACTTTTGATGCATTATTGTTTTCTTTTGGCCCCAAATCTTTATTTAATATATAGCTGCCAATAAATACAACAATAAAAATAAACCCAAAAATCATTATAACTTTTTTTATTCTAATTTTTCTCTTGTCCTCAAACATAAAATAACCTCCATGCTATCATGGAAGTTATTATTACCATTTTTTCAATTATTATTCATATTCTACAGTTTCCGCTACTCATCCGGAAGCTCTGCATTATGATAATAGTCTTGGACATCATCATTATCGTCAAACATTTCAAACATTTTATTTATTTTACTTTCATCATCTTGCGAAGTGACATTGACGGTGTTTTGAGGTATCATGGTAATTTCTGCCGATGCCATTGCCAATCCGGAATTTTCAAGGTTCAACCTTACCTCTGAAAAATCAGCCGGGTCTGTATATATTTCATAGGAATCATCAGCAGTAATAAGATCCTCTGCCCCTGATTCCAAGGCAAGCATCATAAGCTCTTCTTCATTAATGTCATCTGATTTTTCAACTATAATCAACCCTTTTTTATCAAACATCCAGGCGACACAACCGGTGCTGCCCAAGCCCCCGCCATTTTTGTCAAATATATATCTTACATCCCCTGCCGTTCGATTTTTGTTATCTGTCAAGGCATTTACTATAACCGCAACTCCGCCCGGGGCATAACCTTCATAGACAATTTCTTCATAATTCACATCGCCTAATTCACCGGCACCTCTTTTTATAGCTCTTTGTATGGTGTCATTGGGCATATTGCATGATTTTGCTTTTGCTATAGCATCTCTTAGTCTGCTATTGGCTTCAGGATCGGAACCTGCTTTGGCAGCAATTGAAATCTCTTTACCTACTTTGGTAAAAATCTTACCTCTTGCCGCATCAGCTTTACCTTTTTTATTTTTTATATTTGACCATTTAGAATGACCGGCCATACTATCCCCCCTCATTTATCAAATTAAATCTTATTTTCTCTTATAAATACCGGGAAAACTCCTTTTATGTTCACTTCTGCCAATCATCATATTAATTCTATCTTTTATATGGTTTTCGGCAGAACCAGATTCAATAAAGTTATCTAATTGCTCATATGACATTTTCATTTCATTTTCATCTGTTTGTCCTTCCCACAAACCGGCTGTGGGAATTTTATTGACTATTTCCTCCGGTACCTTTAGAAACTTTGCCAATTCATAAACTTCTTTTTTAACATAATCCGCAATGGGCATTATGTCAACTCCGCTGTCTCCGTGTTTTGTATAATAACCTATAGTAAACTCACTTTTATTAGTTGGGCCAACGGCAAGATAACCACGTTTTGCAGCATAGTAGTTAAGGGTTATCATTCGCAACCTGGCTTTAATATTTCCTAAAGCAAATCTTGAATCATCTAAAGGTGAATTAATTTCTTTTCTAAACTCATCATAAGTGCTATCCAGTTTTATTTTTTCAACTTCAAGATCATGTTTTTTTGCAACCAAAAGAGCATGTTCTTCATCCAAATCATCACTATAGCAAGGCATTATGAGGCAAAGGGTGTCATCGGGAAATGCCTTTTTGCATAATAATGAAACCACTGCCGAGTCAACACCGCCGGACAACCCCAACACAGTACCTTTTGCATTTGCCGATAAAACCGTTTCTTTAATCCAATTTACTGTTTTTGCAACTTCTTTTTCTGCGCTAAACAATGACGGGACCTCCAATTACATATGTTATTCATATAATATCATTATTAGTAAAGTAAGTAAACCGGATTGAATTTTTAAAAATTCATAAAATATTTTTATTTGTGAATCTTATATAGAGAGGTAGGAGATAAGAGGCGAGAGGGGCTGTTTGATTTCATTAAAAAGAAACATTTGCTTTATGCAATCGGATTTGGTGCGGGCCTTGTAAACGGGCTTTTGGGCTCCGGCGGTGGAGTTATTTTAGTGACATCTTTAGTTTTTTTATATAAATTGCAGGACCATAAAGCACATGCAACTGCAATTTCCATCATACTGCCTTTGTCGATTATAAGTGCCTTGGTTTATATAAAAGCCGGCATTAGTTCAATCGGTGCTATATTGTTGGTCACATTTGGCTCTGTTACGGGAGCCTATTTCGGTTCTAAGTTACTGAACCGTTTATCTATCAGTTTTATAAGAAAGCTGTTTGGAATAGTAATGATAATTGCTGCAATTAGGATGATGTTTCAGTGAGGCTTTTTTTAGTAGGTGCTCTAACAGGAATATTGGGAGGAATGGGTATTGGCGGCGGAACAATACTGATTCCCACCTTAATTATTTTTATGAAAATGAACCAACACAGTGCACAAAGTATAAATCTGATATCATTTATACCTGCCTCAATTGTTGCATTAATAATTCATCATAAAAATAAAAATTTAGAAAAAGGTGTTATCAAAAACCTTATGATTCCCGGCGTTATTGCGGCTTTAATCGGCTCTTTGGTTGCCGTAAACCTAAACGCTATTTTACTCAAAAGAATTTTTGGAGTATTCCTCTTAATCATGGGCATATTTGAAATTATTTCACAATATATTCTTTGACCTTTCCAATTACAAGGGGGCTGAATTTCCCTTTTATATATATATGGCCGGCTTTATATTCTTTTTTTATTACTTTACCATTTTCATAAAGATACGGAATCAAATGAGCCTGATTATACGTTATGCCAAGTTCCACAAGGCTTGAGTCTTCTTCGGCATAATCTTCAATTTTCTTTAGAAGAACATTTAAGTTGGCTTTTTCTTTGGCAGATATATATACAACATCCTTAAAACCTTTAGGTATGAATATTTGTTCATCAGTTTTATCAGTCTTGTTTACAACAAGTATTGTTGGTTTATCATAAACCTGTAAGTCTTTTAATATGCTGTCTACCGCCTTTATCTGTTCCTCATAAGATTCATTGCTTGCATCAACGACATGCAGCAATAAATCAGCGTAGGTTACTTCTTCCAAGGTTGATTTAAAAGCCTCAATCAAATCGTAAGGAAGATTTCTTATAAAGCCTACGGTATCAGTTATTGTTACTTCTTCGCCGCTTTTTAGTCTTATTCTTCTTGTGGTAGGATCCAATGTTGCAAATAATTTGTCTTCCACATATATGTTTGAATCTGACAAAGAATTAAGCAGCGTTGATTTCCCTGAGTTTGTATAACCCACCAGACATATATTGTACATATTGCTTCTGCTTTTCCTTTGGGTATTTCTGTGTCTTTTTATTTGCTTTATTTCATCTTCCAAACTGCTTATTCTTTCACGTATTCTTCTTCTGTCTATTTCAAGCTTTTGCTCCCCCGGCCCTCGGGTACCGATTCCCGCCCCCGCTCTCGACATTTCAACCCCAAATCCTGAAAGCCGCGGTAATAGGTATTTTAACTGTGCCAGTTCTACCTGCAGCTTTCCTTCCTTTGAAGAAGCACGTTTCGCAAATATATCCAATATTATCTGTGTTCTGTCTATAACCCTTACTTTTAATTCTTTTTCAATATTCCTTATTTGTGCTCCGGTTAATTCATCATCAAATATAGCCAATCCGGCATCTTTTATATATACTTCTTCAGCTAACTCTTCAAGTTTTCCTTTACCAATATAATGAGCGGCGTTGGCTTTTGTTATGTTTTGTACCAGCCTGCCAACCTCAATGCCGCCGGCAGTGATTAAAAGTTCATTCAATTCATCTAAGTCATCTAAACTGCCGGTTCCAATCAAAATGGCTTTTTCTTTGTTATCTTCCGTATCGTACAAACCTGTTCTGTCTGTACTGTTATCATCAACTAAAATCCCCAATTTATCAGTAAGCTTTTTTTCTTCTTTTTTCAAATTTATTCACCTGTTCTTTTTACTTTGTAATCAAATACTATTCCAAGGAGTAAGCTATGTCAAGGTATGCAAACACCTAAGGCGTAAATGATTTAGTCTTTTTAGCCTTTCGTTAGTAGTCCTTAAGCCATAAAATAAATTTTTAATAATATTGAATACCTCGTAAAAGTTCTAATACTATATTGTGTGTAATCGATACTGTAAACATATAAACAAAATAGCCTAATAAAAATTTAATTAATTACCTCAATCCTTAAACGGATCTTTTGTCGGTACAACCTTTAAAAAATCATTATTATCTTTAGGGACATTTATATAGCTTTCGGGTACATCTCCCACTATTATAGTTTCTGATACAGGTATATTAGCAGACACATCAATTTTGTTTCCGGCAAAAGGTATTATTATTTGAACCTTTGTACTGACTGCCATATAGATTTTTAGCCTTGTTTGATTAATTCCGGCCTCTATAAATTCTGTTGTAAAATTGACATCCACAGACCCGGCAGGTTGAATATTCACATTTAAATGGGGCCCTACATCGGCAAAAATCTGGCTGCCCATAATATTTCCGATTGAGATTTTTATCTCTTTTCTCTTGATATCTTCCAATTCTCTGAGAATGTCTTTGG
>JAAYKT010000164.1 GCA_012522255.1 Clostridiales bacterium | reverse complement strand
CATCAACCACAGGCAAGGTCTTGGTATTATTTAAACGCATCCTGGTCCATGCTTTTTGTATAGTTGAATCAGCAGTTACTGGCACGGCAGGGTCCATATCAAGATCGGATATCTGTGTCTTAACATTTTTTAATATTTGTGGTGCTTCTACTTCAAAATGATCTAATATAAACTCTGTTTCTCGTGTTATATCGCCTAAACGGCAAGCTATAGCATTGACGCCATTTCTTTGTAAAAAATCTGCATAAGCTATTGCTGAACAGATAGAATCAGAATCTGGATTCTTATGCCCTGTAACAAAAACTATATCATTCCTATTCATAATCCCTCCTTTAATCGCTCTAAAATACACTTTATCAATTACTGATTTTATTGGGAAGCAATATTTATAATAATCTTATAAATGATAAACAAACCCATATTTATATAATCCCTAAGCGGTTGTTAAATAAGTATAATCAAAAGCCTCTTTATTCACATGCAATATATCCTCAAGAGATGGAAAAGAAATATTTTCAAACTTGTTCAATGCCTTGTCTACCATATTTGAAATCTGTGTGAAGTGGATTTTCTTTTGTAAAAACAAGCTCAATGCTGCTTCATTAGCGGCATTCATTATTGTTGGATACAAACCCCCTGCTGCACCTGCCTGAATTGCAACAAAAAACAATGGATAACGCTGCTTATCAATCTTTTCAAATGTCAAAGCTGAAATAGATAATAAATCTGTCTGCACATTATCAGATGCTATATGCTTAGGATAGGAAAGTGCATATAAAATAGGCAATTCCATGCTTGGGCTGCTCATCTGAGCCAAAATCGAACCATCCAAAAACTCTACCATCGAATGTATAATCGATTGTGGGTGAATTATTGCATTAATCCGCTCATAAGGCAGATTAAATAACCAGTGAGCCTCTATCACCTCCAAGCCTTTATTAAACATTGTTGCAGAGTCTATTGTTACTTTGGTACCCATCGACCAAGTTGGATGCTTGAGAGCATTTTCAACTGTAATATCTTTAAACTCTGCCAAAGGAGTCGCTCTAAAAGGTCCCCCAGAGGCTGTTATATGCAATTGCTTCACCTCTTTTATACTATGTCCTTTAAGACACTGAAAAATAGCACTATGTTCACTATCAACAGGCAATATTTCACCATTATTATTTTTTACAAGTTCGGCTACCAAATGACCTGCCATCACCAAAGATTCTTTATTTGCAAGTGCAAGCTTCTTACCCCTTTGCAATACTTCCATCGTATAAGGCAAACCTGCTGAACCTGTAACAGCATTGAGACAAATATCATAATCTTCGTCTCTCAAGAGACTTAACAAGCTCTCTTTACCGTAATAAAAGCTTATATCAGGAAATTCTTCTTCATCAATCTTTTTCTCAGGATTGCCTGTAATACAAATCTTTGGAATATTAAAGAGAATAGCACTCTTAATAGCAGATTCAACATTATTATGCACAGAGGCAAAGCTGATGCAAAAGTCTTTATCATGATTTTGCATTATATTTAAGGTGGATGTGCCGATAGAGCCGCTCATCCCCAACAAAGCTATCTTTTTCATATAATCTCCTTGTTTTATAACTTTAAGCCCAAAGATATGCGATGAGAATTACTCAACTCTGTATCTT
>JAAYKT010000163.1 GCA_012522255.1 Clostridiales bacterium | reverse complement strand
CAATTTTGATAAAGCCGAAAAGGTGCTTGCCTTTGCAGGGTTAGAGCCTTCTGTATACCAGTCAGGGCAACTGACCTCCACACATGCAAAAATGGTTAAGCGTGGTTCAAAATATTTGCGCTATGCGCTATTTAATTCTGCAAAGTATGTCTGCCATTGGGATGAAGGCTTCCATCAGTATTTAGCTAAGAAACGTGCTGAGGGTAAAGCATACAACATAGCTGTTTCTCATGCGGCTAAGAAGCTAACACGAGTAATCTTTCATCTGGTTAAAACTAATCAGTCTTTTTCCAGATAGGATTTTAACAGACTGCATAATGATTTTTGGAGCAGCTCCCCGGGGTACTCTATTTTGTCATGCAATTATCAAGGTTCAATTTTATCTGAAATGCACTTCTACACTTCATTCAAAAAAATGCATTTTTAGGGCTTGACTTTTAATAGTTAGTCTTTCTAATATAGTACAAAAGCGGCTAAGCCGCATTAAGCGCTATAGATATGTTATTAATCGACTTATCATTAGCAAGGTATATGGCGAAAAAGCTAATTTTATTGCCAAGTTCCATTCCCAAATGAAATGAAGGAATCTGACACGGCATATGAATAAAATCTTTTTATATGGCATGAATTTTTCCACTATATAAAAAAATCTCCGTTTCCCTAAATAAAAGGGACGAAGATATCCGCGGTACCACCCTAATTGCCATAATGACCACTTAAAATTAACGGTTCAACCGTTGGAATCTACTTATGCTCAATCCCAAATCTCCGGAGTGAACTTCAGCTAAATGCATAGTAACAGTGCTTTCAGCCACGACACCATTTCTCTGAAACTGCTCTATCAGCCTACTCTCTCCCTCATTGATTATTAGTATAAAATTTTTTCTGTAATCATAAAAAAGTCGCCGCCGCTTTAGACTGTTTATTTCATCTCCTCTGAATATACCTCTAAGTACATTTTAATCCTCATGTAAACTTATATAAAGGATTATAACATAAGGGAAAATACAATACAACAAAGCCTGAAAATTTAACTGTACTGTTCCCAATAAACTCAATTGACAAGTTAAACGCAACCAGTGGTCACATGGTTTTTTTAATGCTTTTTGTATCAGAAATATTGGTATTTGATAAAGATTGCGTTCAAGGCTTAAGGTCTGTTAGCAAAGGTCGAAAAAGCGAAATCACATGTGGGGTTTTTTTACTTAATTTGTGTATTAGCGGGGAGAGTAGGCTATAGTGTGAACAGAATCACTCAACCCAAATCGTTTAGCTATAATGCTACCTAATACTTTCATACATTATGATTGATGCAGCCACTGATGCATTTAAGGATTCGGCTTTACCGGGCATTGGAATTCTTATCATACTCTCTATCGATTCCAAAGAATCATTTGATAAACCCGTCGATTCATTGCCAATAACTATGGCCGTTCTATTATCAAACCTTATGTCATAAAGAGCATCACCTTTATGTGCATTAGCCCCATAAACTGCTATGGATCTATTTTTTAATTCATTAATTATTTGCTTTACGTTTGCATTTACTAAAATAGGCAAATGAAACAAAGAGCCCATAGTAGCCCTTAGAGATTTGCCATTATATAAATCTACACAACCCTTTGAAAGTAAAACCAAGTCATAATTACATGCATCCGCAGTTCTGATTATAGTACCCAAATTGCCGGGATCAGATACCTCGTCCAAAACTATTTCCCTTAAAAAATCCTTATCATAAATATCTTTAACCTCATATAAAGGCTTTTCCAAAACCCCAATAATACCTTGAGGTGTATCCGTATCTGATATTTCTTTAAAAATGCTTTTATCTACTTGATATACAGATACTTTATTATAATCCATCATTTCAACAATATCTGAAATTTCTTTATTATCTGATTGCTCTGAAGAAAATAGCAACATGTGAATTTTTGCATTATAAGACATTGCTTCTTTTATTATCTTTGTCCCTTCTATTAAATACTGATTTGTTAAATCTCTGTACTTTTTGACTAAAAGCGACTTAACATGCTTAAAGTATTTGTTCTTGTTACTTTGAATTATTTTATACACATTATCACCTTTTTTCTTGCAAATCACATTCTTATAATATCATAGACTAAATTAGCAGCAGCAAGATGTAGCTCGTCAATTCCTACGCACACTATCAAAAAAAGACCTTACGGTCTTTTAACTTTTATGCGTTTAAACTCCCTTTAGCAATATTTACAAGTACGGTAAAAGCCGTCTCATCATTTACAGCCAAATCTGCAAGCATCTTTCTGTTTATCTCCATTCCGGAAAGTTTGAGTCCATTAATAAATTTGCTGTATGATATGCCATTATTTCTTGCAGCTGCATTTATCCTTGTTATCCAAAGCTTTCTAAAATCTCTTTTCCTTTGTTTCCTTCCAATATATGCGTATCTTAAAGCTCTTAAAACTGATTCATTTGCAATACTGAATTTTTTGCTTCTGGCACCAACATAACCTTTAGCTAACTTTAATATTTTTCTACGTTTTTTATGTGAATTAACTGCTCGCTTTACTCTTGCCATCTTTAGCTACCTCCTTATGCTTTCTATTATACGGAACTAATTTTCTGATTGTTTTTGCCTCCACGGCACTTACAAAACCGCCCTTACGCAGTCTTCTTTTTCTATTTGCACTTTTCTTTGTTAAAATATGCTTTTTAAAAGCCTTAGCTCTTTTGACTTTTCCTGTTTTGGTAAAACTGAATCGTTTTGCCGATGCTCTGTGTGTTTTTTGTTTTGGCACTATAAAGTCCTCCTTTTACTATTGTTGTTTCGGTGTTAATACCATTGACATATTTCTGCCTTCTAATTTTGCCGGTTTTTCAATTGAACCGTAATCTTTAATTATATCAAAAAAACGTTCCAAAGCTTTTTGCCCAAAGGCAACATGGTCGACTTCCCTTCCTCTGAATCTTATCGTTACTTTTACCTTGTTCCCATCCGTCAAAAACTTTTGTGCATTTTTAGCTTTAATTTGCAAGTCATGAGTTTCTATCTTTGGAGAAAACCTTATTTCTTTTATATTTATGACTTTCTGGTTTTTTCTTGCTTCTCTATCTCTTTTAGCCTGCTCAAAAGTATATTTACCATAGTCCATTATCTTACAAACCGGCGGTTTTGCCATTGGCGCTATTTTAACAAGGTCCAACATCCGTTCTGATGCCATTTCAAGGGCTTGCTTATTAGACATAATTCCAAGTTGTTCACCATTGGAATCAATCACTCTTATTTCTCTATCTTTAATCTCCTCATTAATCTGAACTTCTTTACCGTTACTTATTACTAATCACCTCCGAAAAATAATATAGCAGGTGGAATGTTCCACCTGCCCATAATAATTATAATCCTTATGGATAATTGCTACCTTACTGGCGTTGCCGTAAGGTGAGAAGCGGAACTTCTGCTTAAATCTTTATTTAACTTGTTAATATTATCATTTATTTAATCTTCTGTCAACCTGCTTTGTAAATTTTGTCAATAT
>JAAYKT010000162.1 GCA_012522255.1 Clostridiales bacterium | reverse complement strand
CCTCCTTATTTCTGTACCCTTCTACATTTACCCAAAAAACTCTTTCGTCACCTTTGAACCAGGTTAGCTGTCTTTTGGCATAGTTGCGGGTATTCTTCTTAAGAAGCTCTATAGCCTCCTCTTTATTCATTTCACCTACCAGATAGTAAATTATCTCCTTATATCCCAATGCCTGTAATGAAGTGGATTTCCTGTCATATCCCTTGTATAAAAGTCCCTCTACCTCTTCTATCAAGCCATCGGCAACCATTAAATCCACTCTTTCATTAATTCTTTTGTAAATCTTTTCTCTGTCCATATTTAAACAGATATAAGCTAAGTTGAATTTAGATGGTTTTCTTTTGGACTCCTCCTGAAAATATGTAATGGGCTTTCCTGTCTGCTTATAAACCTCCAAGGCCCTTATTATCCTTTTTAAATTATAGGGATGAAGCTTTTCATAACTAATAATGTCTACATCTTTTAACATATCATGCACATACTCGTTTCCGCGCTCTAACGCCATGTCTCTGAGTTCTTTTCTGTACTTTTCATCAGAGCCCGTAAAAATAAAATTATCAAGGAGAGATTTTATATAAAGCCCCGTCCCTCCCACTATTATAGGCAGATTGCCCCTCTCACTTATATCATCTATATAAGGCAGCGCCCTTTCCCTGAATACAGCTGCGCTGAATTTCTCATCGGGGTATACCTCATCTATCATATAGTGCCTGATGCCTTGCATTTCTTCATTCTTTAATTTTGCAGTGCCTATATCCATATATTTATATACCTGTGCGGAGTCAGCAGAAATAATCTCCCCGCAAAGTGCCTTTGCAACTTTTATGGATATATCACTTTTGCCTACCGCTGTTGGTCCCGCAATGATGCAAATATTCTGCTTCTCTTCATTGTTCATAAAATCACAATACCCTTTTAAACTTCTTATCCAATTCCCCTCTTGTCATGGATAGTATTGTCGGCCTTCCGTGGGGACATGTAAAATAAAGCTCGGTTTTATAAAGCTCATCAATCAGTTTAACCATCTCATCCTTAGTCAGCCTATCCCCTGCCTTTATGGCAGTTTTACAGGCGATTTGCAGCAGAGCCTTCTCTTCCATGGCTTTCATATTGTCACCCAAATCATGAATGGTATCCAAAAGTTCCGAAATCACGGAACCGGAACAAGGATGCCCCATAATGAGAGGTACCTGCCTTATTGCAATAGAATTATGTCCAAATATTTCTATATCAAAACCAAGGGAGTTCAACATTTCTAAACTCATCTTGATATCATTCATTTCCTTTGTACTGAGCTCTATTATCATGGGAATCAAAAGAACCTGTTGTTCTATCTGATTTTTTCTTTTTCTCTCCAACAAACTTTCATAAATAATCCTTTCATGAGCTGCATGCTGATCTATCATCAAAAATTCATTACCGGACTGGCATAATATAAATGTATTAAAAACCTGCCCTATAACAAATTTCTCTTCTGTTCTATCTTTTATATGTTTCTTAGGTAATTTGTTGTCTTTGATATCCTCATTAAAATCATTACCGTTTTTATCAGTTTCAGCCCTTTTATAGATATCAGATTTGGTTTTGGGTATATCAAACAAGGCAAAAGCGCTTTCCTGTTTAGCTTTGAATAAATCTCCCTCTTTTACTGAACCATCATCTGAAAAAGCATTCTCATATATCATATTATTCTCAGATGTAAGCACCCT
>JAAYKT010000161.1 GCA_012522255.1 Clostridiales bacterium | reverse complement strand
CAATAGGAATGGAAGGTTTTTATTTCTATAAAATTTGCCGCATTTCCGATTAGTTGTAAGAGTCGTTTTTTAAATTCCGTGGCTGCAGACCTGGAGAATGTAACCATCAGCAACTGCTCATGCTTGACATCTTCCATAAGCAAAAGGGAAGCTAACTTATGTACCAAAATACGAGTCTTTCCGCTTCCGGGTCCTGCAGCTACAACTATATACTTGGACTTATTATCGTTAATAATTCCCAATTGAGATGCGGACAGTTCCCCAAATAGCTGTCTGAATTTGGATGGTGTAATATTTTTTCCAATCTCTTTACGGCGGCTGCCCTTAAAATATTTATTTAAAAAAGCAGAATAGTTCAATTGAAAATAATCATCTACAAACTGCAATGCGGATTTGTAATCACCTATCATTTTCTTTGCATATTCACCGACTATATGGATTTGCTGTACTCTGTTTTCGTAAAATTTGTTTAGTTTTTCATAATCCTCTGCTTTATAACGTCTTTTGTTGTCTTTTTCAATTCTTTCAATACTGAGGGCATTATAAATTACTAAGAAACCGCCTTCAATCTTAATTGATTCTATTTTTGACAAATAAAAAAGTGCATCTTCTATATCTTCTAAAGTAACGGTTGTATCAAAAAGTGATATTTTATTTTCATATTCCTTTTTTAGCTCTAGCACGGAAAATTCAACCAATAATTCTTCACTATTCTTTTTATCCGCTGTTGTATCTGCAATTGTTTTTTCATACAGATAGTTGATAATGAATAAGGCTATCTCCTGACGTTTAATAAACTTTTCTTCTAACTTTTCTTTGTTATGGAGGCTTATCATTGAAATATTATTGCTATTGGAATAAGCCCCCACCTTCCTTTTGATAAGGTTTTTTATGACTAAAAAACTGAGCAGGGTTTTTATTTTACCCGGTGTTACATCTGCAGAGCCATATTCTTCTACCTTTTCATTCAGTTCTTTTAAATTAAAAACTTTTTCTTCTTCCGATATTACCGTGTATAAAAATTTTTCAATAGAATAATATAGTTTTAAAATATCTAATGACCGATTTTTACTTTCTTTTTTACTTATATATGCTGATAAATCCTTTGAATCAGCTAAAATGCCTTCTTCCCGAAGGAGATTTATAGCTCGTATCACCTCCGCCTTTAATATTCCTAAATGATCTGCAATATAGTCTACTCTCGACTCCGCCGGCTCATCGTCTGAGCGGTATCTGTATTTATTGGAAATAAGCATTTTGATTATTCTTATGGCATTCTTCTTCTGACGTTCATCGAATTTTCCGGACTTATTTATTCTATCAATTGCTTCTAATGCGTTTCTTGACACAATACTGTCTGCAAAAATCCTTGGCATATTCTGACCGCGCTTTAAGTATCCTGCATCTTCCAATGCCGCTATGGCTGTTGTCACTCTTGTTTCTATTTCCGCAACATTTTCGTCCCAACCCGCTCTCCTGGCAATTTCCAAAGCAGACTGGGATATGGTGGATCTGAATCTGGTAATGTCTTTAATGGCCTTCCAAACTTGTTGTATCTCTTTAATACTTATCTTCGTTTGGTTAAGAAGGATAAAATGCTTGCTCAGATCCTCATCATTAAAAAGCACATAGCAATCTGCGGTTATTGATTCGTCTCTCCCCGCTCTTCCTGCCTCTTGTACATAGTTTTCCAGGGAATCGGAAATATCGTAGTGTATTACCATACCTACATCCTTTTTATCCACACCCATTCCAAAGGCTGTAGTTGCCACCATTATTCGGATATCGCCCTTAATAAATGCATCCTGGTTTTGTGACTTTTCCTGTTTATTCATCTTTCCATGATAAGGTCTCGCTTTATAACCGTCTTCCCTTAATCTTTCGGCCAACTTGTAAGCTCTATAGGTTCGTGAAACATATACTATTGTCGGGCAGTCGTTTCCCTCAATTAGATTTCTAAGTGTTTGATATTTATCCTCCGCATCATCTTTTTGCAGAACTTTATAACGCAGATTGCTTCTTGATGCATTTGTTGTAAAGAGTTCCAGATCAATAGACAATTTCTCCTTAAAATAGCTTTTTATATCCTCAATGACCTTTTGTTTTGCTGTTGCAGTAAAACATGACACAGGAATGCTTTCTGTCAACCCCTTTTTTTCCTGATAGGCTTTTATAAAATCGCCGATATACATGTAATCGACTCTAAAATCCTGCCCCCATGATGAAAAGCAATGGGCCTCGTCTATTACAAATCTGACAACATTTCTTCCTAAAAGTAGATGTTCTATACTCCTTGAACGCAAGGATTCCGGTGCAATATATAGCAAAGATGCGGAACCGTTTTCCACCCTTTCAAAAGATACGGCTCTTTCGATGGGGTCGAGTAAACCGTTAATCGTAACTGCTTCTGTGATACCGGCTTCCTCAAGATTGTCAACCTGGTCCTTCATCAAGGATTGCAATCGTGAAATAACTACTGTCAAGCCTTTTGAACTGACACCACTCATAAGGGCAGGCACTTGAAAAGTGATGGACTTACCCCCACCGGTGGGAAAAACAGCTAATAATGATTTGTTGTCAATGGCGGCTTTAACTGCTTCTTCCTGTAAAGATTCACCTGCAAAGGTTCTGTATGAATCATATCCGAAAAATTGTTTTAACCCTTTATTTCCGTCCAATGCCTCATTGCAATAAACACATCCCTTTATACATGGCTTGTTTCTTAACAAATACATTATATTTTCCACCACTGGGAAACTTCTCAAAACCCATGGAGGGGTGATTGAATACCTGCTATGGGCATTAATCAAAGCAAGGCTGTAAGCCAATTCTATGGGATATCTTGAAATCATATCTAAAAGGTTTGCATTTTCACAAATATGCGAATAAAACATACCTCTGATTTCTTTTTCTATATCTATTACGGTTTCTTTATAACCAAGGAATCGAAAGAATGCCGAAAACTCCTTTTTATCAGCCAACAAATGATAAAATATCCGCTTTAGTCTGATATCCAATACCTCAAATACCTTAACCTCATCATAAAACAAATCCTTGGCTTTTATCGAATCATTTAACGGATTGTTTATCTCATCTGTTTGTAATTTATCGTCTTTAAGCAAAGCATGGTAGGGTCTACAGGGAAATAGAAGTGGTGAAAGAAAAAGTGTATCTATAAATTCTAAATCGTTCATATCTGTGTTACTGATACTGCTTCGCATATATTTTAAATCATGATTTAATATGTTATGCCCACACATATACTTTGAACCTTCTACAAATTTTAAAAACTCCGGGATAGAATCAGAATGAAATTTTTCCCCTCTATTATTCACGCCACCGATATCAATGATTTTATTTTTTATGGGGTCTATCTCGGTATCAAAAAAAGTAATGGCCTTCATTTGTATTTTCCTTTCCAATAGTTACTGATTACCGTCCCTGACCTAATCTCCCTTATCGAAAAAAGATTATATGTTGGTTGTCCCTTTAGTATGAAATATTCTTCCCATCTTTTTCTCAACCTAATACAATATTTCCCTTTAAAAATACTATAACATTAAACCTTTGGAAATAACAGATTAAGAGTGCCATCCTATTTGGAGGCACCCTAAGGGGCGCCTCCAAACTAAGTAATATTATCCAGTGCGGATTAAGTGAAAGTTGAGCCTATCCTTTATAAAGTGCATTTTTAATCCTGTTCAATGCATCAATCAATATGGCTCTTTGGCAGCCCAAATTGATTCTGGCAAAACCTTCCCCGTTTCTTCCAAAGGTTTCCCCGCTATTCAACCCTATCTTTGCTTTATTAATTAAAAAATCATCCAATTCCTCTTGTGTTGAAAATACATTTCTAAAATCCAGCCACCCTAAATATGTGCCCTCCGGCTTCCTATATTT
Source organism: Clostridiales bacterium (assembly GCA_012522255.1). Taxonomy (GTDB): domain Bacteria; phylum Bacillota; class Clostridia; order Lutisporales; family Lutisporaceae; genus JAAYKT01. The sequence continues at coordinate 1,132 of JAAYKT010000161.1, read as the reverse complement.
TATTTCAGGCATATTTTCTTTTATAAAAGTATCCAAATATTCCGCATTATCTTCTATATATTCCATTACATTTGCAAGCCACTCTTCCCCATGTTTATATGATGCTTCCATTGCAGTAAGACCAAATATAGTTATTTCTCCTATAGCTAGCCCATCGCTGACTTTTTTATAATCTTCCATCATATTTTTGTCCGGTATAAGAACTATGGATGAATACAGACCCGGTATGTTGAAAGTTTTGCTTGGCGCCATGGCTGTTATCAAAATCTTTTTATATTTTCCATCTAAAGATAGTGCTGACACAAACTTTTTCCCTTTAAATATCAGATCTGAATGTATTTCATCAGAAAAAATCTTTACATCATGTTTTAAGCAGATATCTGCCATTTTTTCTAATTCTTCCTTCTTCCATACCCTGCCTACAGGATTGTGAGGATTACAAAGTATAAAAAGTTTAACATTATTGTCTATGATCTTTCTTTCAAAATCATCAAAATTAATTGTATAGTAACCGTCCTTTTCTACCAATTCGTTTTCTACCATGATTCTATTATTGTTTTTTACCGCGCTATGAAAGGGTGGGTATACAGGTGTTTGTATCATAACTCCATCCCCTTCTTTTGTGTAGGCTTGGACACCAATAGAAAATGCAACTGCAACGCCTGGACAGGTTAATATCCATTCCTCATCTATTCCCAAACCATTCCTTTTGGCATTCCATTCAATAAATGGCTTAAATACGCTTTTAGGCGTCGTAGGATAACCAAAAACTCCATGTTCTGCACGTTTTATAAGTGCTTCTATAATTTTTGGGCTTGATTTAAAATCCATATCCGCAATCCAAAGAGGCAATACATCGTCTCTGCCATAAACCTCCTGCAATGCATCCCATTTAACGCAATCAGTATTTTTTCTATCAACTAAAGTATCTAAATTCATTATTTGTCCTCGTCTCCAACTTAATGCTACTATTGCTTAATGCTTTTATTTGTTAATAACCTAAACGTCACATATGTACGCCGCCCTTATGATACATCAATTATATAATTAAATGTGTTATGTAGCAAAAACTTTTATATTTATTAAAAATAAATTTTCAAAAAACCCTATTGACTTTATAGTCTTTAAGTAT